>NZ_DATHKG010000060.1:0-86579 GCF_035489435.1 Flavitalea sp. | reverse complement strand
TAGTTGGGAGCGGGATTGTGCCTTTGAGCGGCCTTCGTACCGTGGTCGGAGTTACTGAAGCCGATCAGGGCGATACTGCAACCAGCACTTGAAGAAACCCTAACAAAGCTGATCAGGGCAAAAAAAGCCGATCGGAGACAATCCCGCACGTGCGGGACATGAGCAAAGGTATTAACCACGGGACACAGCCGTAAAAAGGCACAATCCTGCTCCCAACGGAGCGAAGAAGCGACCAAAAACTGTTGCATAATGATGTTATTGCCGTGTGCGGAGTTAATCAAGGTCGATCGTCCGGACAACATTTATCTCTTCAAGAAAATACTGATCATGGGATACTACAATCAGTGTACCCTGGTATTCGTTTATAGCTGCTGTTAATATTTCAATATTCCGGATATCCAGGTTATTTGTCGGTTCATCGAGAATCACCAGGTCGGGTGCGTGATGAGCTATAGTAAGGCAACAAAGCATTAATCGCATTTTTTCACCACCGCTGAGACCTTCGCATTTTTTATCCCAAAATTCTTTAGAAAATAAAAAGCGATTTAACCTAATTTTTATTTCATGTTCCTGTAATCCGGAATTATTGAATGCTGCGGCTTGTTCATAAACTGTCAGATCATTGTTAATGAGTGAATAATCCTGATCTATGTATACTGCCTCACCGATTGCACGATAAGCAACTCCCGAGGAAGGTTCTAAATCTCCTAAAATTAGTTTTATCAGGGTGGTTTTGCCTGAACCATTAGAGCCTTTGATCGCTATTCGTTCTCCGCTTGTTATCACCAGGGTTAATGCTGTCTCCCAAAGAAAAGACTTACCGTAGTGGTAGTTTATTTCCCTTGCATCAAAAAGAATTTTGCCTTTATGCAGTGATGTGTTATTAAAGCCAAATTTCATCTTGTCCATATCGGCTACTGACTTCCTTAATTCATCCCGTTCTTCTGAAATGGCTCCCAATTTTTCTGTATGTACATTTTTGAGCTTCGCCGTACTTTTCTCAGCTTTGTTTCTTAGCGTGTTCATTGAGATAGTCGGCAGCCCGGATTTTTCCTGCTTTTTCTTCCCCTTGGCATTTAATTTATTTTGTCTTTCAATAGATTCCCGCTCAATTTCTTTTGCTTTTCTTAAAGTCTTTTCTACATTTCTTAAGTCCTGGTCCAAAGCGTTGGCTTCTATCAACTTTTGCTGCGAATAAAAATCATAGTTGCCACCATAAACGGTGATACCATGTTTACTTAATTCATAAACTGAATCAAGCAGGTTCAATAATTTTCTATCATGACTAACTACGATCAAGGTTGTAGTGACTGAAGAAACGAATTCATATAATAACTTCCTGCCGGCCGTATCGAGGTGATTGCTTGGTTCGTCTAACAATATGATCCCAGGTTTATGTATTGCGATTCCGGCCAGGAAGACCTTTGTTTTCTGACCCCCACTCAAGGTCTTCATTTGTTGATTAAGCTGTAAACCTTCGAGCTTCCAGAAAGCGAGTGCATTGGAACAACGCTCTTCGATAATCCAGTCATCGTTTAATATCGACAAATTTGTCTCACTTACATTACCCTCAAGAATTTCATGCAGAGATTTTAATTTCTGGTCAATCCTAAGTGCCTCTGCAATCGTGAGCTCGTTAAACTGTCCAAACAATTGCGGTATGTAGTAAGGCGGCGAGCTGGATTGGACCTGGCCCTCAGAAGGGTGCAACAACCCGGCGATAATTTGCAGCAGCGTAGATTTCCCCGAACCATTATTACCGATCAGGGCAACTTTGTCACGGTCACCAACAGAAAAACCAAGATTGTGGAATAACAGATCCTTATTGGGATGCGAATAAGAGATGTTTTGAAGAACGAGCATAATTTCTTCCTTTTAAAAAGTTAATAATGGAAGTAATCCGTTTAACGGTTACTTATTATTTTTTTTGAAAGAAATTATATATCACATTGACCTGGGATGATTTTGAGTTGCAGATGATTTACAGATGCAAAGATAAGCACTTTTCTAATAGTTATCAACCGGCTTCTCGCCCATTTGCAAAACCAGTGTGCCACCTGCTGTTAGATCGGCTAATGAAATAAACGGTTTGTGAATAGCTTTCCCGTTGAGTTGTAAAGTCTGAACATACCCGTTTTGCGCGCTATTGTTTTTTGTTTCTATCACAAAGGTTTTGCCTGAATAATATTTTTTACTCAGCTGGATAGTAACCTTATCGAAAAGTGGACTGCCGATGCCCAGGCTTGGCTCGATATCTGTTAACCCTGCAACATCAAATATTCCAATACTTGAAATAACATACCAGGCACCAAGTTGTCCCTGGTCTTCATCCTGCCCAAACCCATAGCCATGAATCCCTTCTGTTCCATAAAACTGGTTGCAGATGGCCCGAACCCATTTCTGTGTTAGCGAAGGCTTGCCGGAGAAATTAAACAACCATGAAGCATGAAGATTTGGCTGGTTGCCATGATTATAAATTCCTGCTATGCCTGCAAAAGCATCGATGTTAGCACCGCCCCCGAACAATGCTTTTTCGGCGATCCTGAATGTGCTGTCCAGTCTTGCATTGAAAGTGGATTTACCCAGCTTGTTAACCAGAGCCAGGGGTTGATGTGGCACAAAATAAGTATACTGCCAGGCGTTTCCTTCCTGGAAACCGCGCCAGGGCTGGGAAGGATCAAACTTATCTATAAACTTTCCGTCGGCTGTTTTAGGATGAATCAATTTCAAGGAAGGATCAAAGATCTGTTCCCAGCCTTTTGATAACCGCATCAGCTGTTGGTAGTCTGAAGTTTTACCCAACAACTTCGCCCATTGAGCCACAGCGTAGGAGCTATAAGAATACTCGAGGGTATGAGAAGCGGAAAATTGCCAGGTTTCACCACCATCGCGGCCGCTGTCCAGGTGATTGACATAACCATATTTTACAAAACGGTCAACATCTGATTTGCCTGCACCACGTGGACGATCCTTCCCGTCAAGCTCGTTTTTACGCGAAGCCGCATAAGCCAGGTTCACATCAAAGTCGCGTATGCCTGCGATATAAGCACTGGACATCACCAGGCTTACCATGTTAGTACCAACACCGGAAACAAATTTGCTGTTTGCTATTCCATCACCCAACCAACCGGCATCTTTATACACAAGCAACTGGCTTTTGATGAGATCGGAATAAAATTCCGGATAAGCAATTGCCCAAAGCTGGTTAAGGTTCCAGTAAGTACCCCAGACTGCATCAGTGTTATAGTGGTTGTGCAATGGCTGATTTTGTTTATCGAGAGGAATCTGGCCAACGTTACCCCCATTTGTCGGATAAGCACCATTTACATCAGAGGCCAATCCCCTGCCTAATAAAGCGTGATATAATCCTGTATAAAATTTGATCTTATCTGCTTTATTGTTAGTCTCAACAGCTATCCTCCCCAGGCTGTTGTTCCAGTTGTCCCGGGCTTGTTGTTTCGCTTCATCGAATGATATTGATCCTGCTTCCTGCTGCAGGTTAAGTCTTGCATTTTCAATAGAAGTATAAGAAAGTCCGGCTTTGACAACAATACTTTCTTTGTCTGAAGTAGAAAACGTAAGATATGCACCTGCTCCTTGTCCTGAAGTTGATGTAGCACCGGCTTTTATATCATTACCATTGAATACTCCGAAAGCGGTTGGCTTCTTGCTCAACTGAGCAGAAAAAAACATAGTGACCTCAGCACCCCTTTGATATTTTTGCACATAAACCGGGAGTGTCGTTACATAACCTTCCACACTTCCATCAGGCAATATGATAACCTTCGATTCTTTAACGGGTCCACTCTCTCCCTGCTTGTTTCCTATATCAAATAATATATGCGCTTCGTTCGAAGCTGGAAAAGTATAACGATGAAAAGCAACACGTTTTGTAGCTGTCAATTCTGCTTTGATGCCATAGTCTTTTAACATCACGGAATAATAACCCGCAGCAGCCGTCTCCTCTTTCCTGGCGAACCTTGACCGATAACCCTGGTCCGGATTTTCAAGCTTTCCCGGGGTAGTTTCCAATTTCCCAACAATCGGTGCAAATACTATCCCTCCCACCTGGAATTCATGGAAATTTCCAAAACCTTCAATAGATGTGTGTCTGTAATCGTAGCCGGTTGCCTCCCATCCTGATGCATTACCATAGCTTCCATTGGTAGATGGTGCCGGCTTAGCCATTCCAAATGGCAATGCACCCGGGGTATAATGAAACCATCTGCAATGAGCTGTACCGATATTGGGATCTACCCATTGAGTGAAATCTGTTTTCGTTTGCGCAAACATCGATTGCGAAGAAAATATGCCAAGGCTATAAAAAAGAAAAATCAATATTGCATGTTTCGCATCGTTTAATAAGTGTAAGCAACCTGTCAATACGAATTGATGGACTTTGATACCAATCATTACAAAAAAATTAGTCAGCCAATGAACGTTTGTTTGAATTATACCAACTACTGACGGCACCTATCAATGCCGCATTTTCGGCCTGCGCACTTTTATAAATCCTGACCCTGGGATTTACATTTCGAACCTGTTTGAGAAGTTTTTCGCTGAAAAATGGAAAGGCATGGGATATATTTCCACCAATTACTACTGCTTCCGGATCTTCCAATTCAATAAAACAATTGACAAATTCTGCGAGATTAGTCCCGAACTCTTCAAAGATTTGTCTTATCCGTTCTTCCGTATGAGCAAGATTCACTAATTCTTTTACTCCGTCTATTGATTTGCCCCTGAGCTCATAATATTTCCTGGTGAACCATCTGGAAGAAATAAAATCTTCAGCAATTGAATCTTTGAAAGGCATGTTCCATAAATCTGCACTTTCGGCCATACCATTTTTATAGATAGCTGTGCCAAGCCCCGTTCCAAGAGTTATTCCTATTGCCCGTTTAATGCCGGTAATAGATCCGGAGAAAACTTCGCCCTGTAAAAAGCAGGCAGCATCATTATGCAAATAAATGGCTGACAGATCCAGTCCTAAAGCTGCAGACAAACGTTGACTGACATTTACTCCATACAAACCCGGATATTTATTCTGATCCCTGATCAGGCATATACCTTCGTCATATCTGAAAGGCCCCGGCATTGCAAGACAGATCTTTTCTACACTCGCGCTCCCCAAGGCCTTTGCTATACAATCAGCCCATCCTTGTAATAACTCATCAACACCGGCATTTGGTTTAATAGCATGCCTGCACAATGACCGCTCAGATAAATGTTTATTATTTATGTCCACAAGCGCAGCGGTGATATGTGATCCGCCAATATCTGCCCCTAAGGCAACACCGCTTTCCTTTATTTGTTCCACTTTAATAAAAGGGTTTTCGTCTTATCAATAATATTTCAAAAAACTAAACCAATACTTCTTTTTTGCTACCCGCCCTGGTTTTCCAATCACTTTCAATTTCTTCGAGCGTTTTTCCTTTTGTTTCAGGAAGTAATTTGTAAACAGTGATAAATGCAATCACGCAAAATGCAGCAAACATCCAAAAGGTAGCAGCTGTACCAATACCTTTTAATAAAACAGGGGTTAGTTGCCCAACAATTGTGTCGGCTATCCACATCACCATTATGCTAAGCGCCATAGCCCGGCCCCTTATTTTGTTTGGAAAGATTTCAGCAGCGATTACAAATTTCAATGGTCCTATTGAAAATGCGAAACAGGCCAGGAATGCTAATACACAAACAAGCAGCCAGATACTGGTTGTTGCCCCGGTCGCAAAACAAAGCCCTGTTAAAAATAAACTGATGCCTGCCCCCGCAGTACCAGCAAGATATAAAGGCCGGCGCCCGGCACTGTCTACTTTCCAGATTGCAATTAACGTGAACAACATATTGGCGGCACCAAAAATTACCTGGCTTAATAGAGAATTGCTTAAAGAAATGCCCGCGTTACTAAGGATACTGGGACCATAATAAATGATTGCATTGATACCACTAAACTGAGAGAACAAAGGCAGCAATAATCCAATAATCAACGCCCTTCTCCACTGTGGGGCAAATAATTCTTTATACGATATCTGTTGTTCCTGGAGATTTCCTTTTATGTTTTGAAAATCTTTCTGAGCTTCAGCAGGTTCATTTATTTTATTAAGAATGATCTTACCTTTTTCGGTATGACCTTTCTGAATAAGCCATCTTGGACTTTCAGGTACAAGGAAAAGACCCACCAGGAATAACAGGGCGGGCAATACACCAAGTCCCATCATACCACGCCACACTTCCGTTACAAAGAGTGTATGGAAATATCCTTCGCCAACAGGATTTTTGAGTGAGCGGTTTACAAGACCTGCATTTGAAAGATAGGCAACCAAAATTCCAAAGGTCAATGCAAACTGATAATAGGTTATTAAACGGCCACGTGATTTAGCCGGTGCAATTTCTGAAATATATAATGGAACTACATTGGAAGCGATACCGATCCCTATCCCGCCGATAAACCTTGCAGCTATGATCCATGGAAGAGTTGGCATAAGCGCACAGCCAAGGGCTGATAAAAGAAATAATATTGCAGAGGTAACCAGTGGTGTTTTCCTCCCAAGCCTGTCACTTAATTCACCGGAAAATGCAACCCCCACAATACAACCTACCAGGGCCGACGAAACAAACCATCCTTCCTGGAAAGCAGATAAAGTGAATTGTTTTTGCAACAAAGGCAAAACACCAGATATCACTGCCATATCAAAACCAAAGAGGAATCCACCCAGCGATGCGACGAGGGTTGTAGTCATCAGAAATATTTTTTTATTCTGCATAATCCGGGTTCTCTTTTTTTAATAATTCACTTTTTGATAATTCAATGGTTTATCGGCTTTTTATAATTCAGCTTTTTATAATTCAATGGTTTATCGTTGCATGTTTCATGAAGACATAGAAGGTGCTTCTTGTTATTTTAAAAAATCAAGATTGTCTTTTATGAAGGCTATTATCAGCTTCGCTTTATTATTACCAAGATTGGTGACCTGGTAATACTCTGCCGCAGCCGGTACAACAAATGTTTCAGCATAATGGAATATAGTGTCCCTGCCATCAGGAGTTTTCACTGTAATGGTAGTGCCTTCTACCAGCATCAATACATGGCAGCTTCCTTTGGTGCGAAGGTTGACAGTTGAATTAAATTCTATACGGTTCACATCATACAGGTGCTCATCATGTGTTGGCAGATGGACCAGTTCCCAATCCTCACCTTTTTCAATGATAGAAGGTGTTGAGATTAACTCACTTTTTACACGGTTGCCTTTTCTTTCAAATTTCAGATTGTTGAAAGCGTGTTCAATGTTGATGGCCCTTGGTTCCCCGTTAAGATCGAGTCTTAACCAATCATACATCTTGAAAGTGAAGATATAAGGCGTTGCACTGATTTCAAGAACGAGGTTATTTGCACCTGCGCTGTGTACTGTGCCGTTGGGTATCAGGAACAGGTCATGTTTATGAGCCTGGTGAGCCAGGACGTATTCTTCAATCGCAACAATTACGTTGTTGTTGCGACTGTTTTCCAGCACCTCCCGAAACTTGTCAGCATCGATATTTTCCTGGAAACCAAGATAAACAGTCGCATCCTCTTTGCAATCCAGTATATAATATGTTTCATCCTGTGTTATTTGTTCTCCAAAATGCCTGCGTATATATTGCAGCGAAGGATGGCACTGAATGGAAAGATTACCCCCATCCCAGGTATCCAGGAAATCAAACCTGATCGGGAACTCGTCCCCGAAAAATCCGGCATGTTTTCCAAGGATTGCTCTGTTATCTGCAAACATCAGGTAATCAAATGAAAGCTCCAGCAGGTAACCATCGCTTTCAAAAATGATCCCGTTTTCCGGTACTATTAATTCAAAAGACCAGGCATAGTTCACTTCATCTTTGCTCAATCCTTCAAACCTGTCTTTCATCCAATGACCGCCCCAGGCACCGGCTTCAAACCAGGGACGCACGCGGAATACCGATCTGCTCATAGCTTGCAGCCCTTCTGAAAGGCTCTCATTCAACATCCAGTTAACGGAATCCATCCATTGAACATCTGCAAACACGGAGACCCTGGACATTAAATCTTTTTTATGTTTATTCAACACAACCCAGTCCACAAAATAAAATCGCTTGTACATTTCCGATGGACGTGTCGGGTATCTGCATCCAAGATTTGTGATAGAACCCGCCCTCATACGATATTGCAGTTCATTTTTTGGCAAGTCCAGATAAATCACCGGAGTATCCGGCCATCTTACCAAAGCCGCACCGGAGCCAAACAAAATATTAAGATCGTAAAGGTCATCCGGTTGAATAGCCTCCAGGCTGGCATGGTTAAAAAAATTGTTGATATCATAATCACATTTTTTTCCCCAGAGGCTATCTGAGCTTCCAAGATAAGGGTCCACAATTGCAGCAATCTCTTCAGGAGTTTTTAAAAAAGACGTCATATCGAGCCAATTCACCCTTACCCCTTTGAAATAAAAAACTTCAGATAAAAAGGTCCGGACATCCTGCCATAAAACCCCGCTGTATCCATCAATGATAACCGTGGGATGTCTGAGGATCCATACGGCAAGCGATTCATACCCATTGAAAATCTTTCCTGTTCCTAAAGGATGAGAGGGAAATAGCTGGTAATCGCCTGTTGTTTGCACCTCTTTTTGCACTTTTTGCGGCAAAAGCCGCTGCAGACTCAGCCTTTTATCACTTTGAACCGGGTCTTTCTTATCAGATGAAGTTGTACTGGTAACCAACATGTTCTGTATTATTTTCTACTGTTAATTTAAGCCGTGGGATCTAACGGCTTAAAGGCTGGACGACTAGAATTTATTATGTTATAATGTAGGTACATAATTAGTCCAAATATATTAATATACCAAAAACAGCTACAAAATTCAATCGGCCCTAACATTTCAATATATGATCCTGATATCCTTTTTACTAATCAGGCGGTTCCTCTTCGTGTTAAATTAGTGAAAACGGGCGGTTCCCGGATCCCGGAGTTGCCACAAACCGGTTACATAAATTGCTACTTTAACAGATAGGTTCCCAGGCTTAATAATCAGCTATAATACAGCTGAATCAGGTTCCCGGATTCAGACAGATAAATTGTTGTACTAATCTAACGAATATGCACATACGTTTTGTACTGTTTAAACACTGTGGTGAATATTAATTATCATTGCAACTGATTTGCAAATGTTGGCACATAGTGACAAATCTACATTTTTACTTAATTTCACCTGAATCAGCTTTTGAAAATGAAATTAGATCACAAAAGTCATATTCCTCTACACGTGCAGGCCGAACATCTGTTGAGGACCATTATAGCTGATCCCCAGTATGCCAATGGGAAACTGATTCCAAACGAGGTTGACCTGGCCAAACAACTTGCCATTTCCCGTACTACCATAAGGCAGGCCTTGAATAAGTTGGTTTATGAAGGATTATTAATAAGAAAGAAAGGTATCGGTACAAAGGTCTCCGGGACAACGGTCAGTTCCAAATCAAACAACTGGCTTTCTTTTTCCCAGGAGATGAAAGCTCGTGGAATTCCGATTAAAAACTTCGAACTGCATGTGAGTTGGGTAATACCAACCGAACAAATTGCGAATTTTTTCGAGATCAGCACTGAAAAAAAAATATTAAAGCTTGAAAGATTAAGAGGTAAACCGGAAGGGCCGTTTGTATATTTTGTTTCCTACTTCCATCCGCGTGTTGGGTTAACGGGAGAAGAGGATTTTAAACGTCCACTTTACGAGATCCTGGAAAAAGATCATATGGTTGTGGCAAATCTTTCACAGGAAGAAATAAGTGCAATAGCAGCAGATAAATTCATTGCAGGTAAGCTTGAAGTTGAACCGGGAAGCCCTATACTCATGCGTAAGCGATTTGTATTTGACCAGGGTGAGCGCCCGATAGAATACAATCTAGGGTATTACCGGGCCGACAGTTTTGTTTACACCATTGAGAGCCGGAGAGAATAAAGTTGCCGGCTACAGTATCCTGCTTACTTGTCTATATTGCCGGTTTCATCACCGTATTGATTTTGAAGAGTTAGTAGTTTCTTTTTGAGTTCAGCCAACTGTTTTTTATAAATGGGAAGATTGTAAACATTGTTCAATCGGGGGTTATAAGCATGGTCATCAGACATTATAAACACAATGTTTGGCCGGTTTTCCCCAAGCGATCCATCTGCTATTTGTCCCCGGCTTTTGGACCTGGAATAAAGAAGAGAAAGGCTGATAAGTAGTCCCTGAAAATTGTCTAAAATGATCAATCCCATTGAATTTTGTAGCAAAGTAAGATGTAGCAAAGTAAGATATTATTATATATGTACATACATAATGACATAAATAGCTCAGGGTGATGACCAGAAGATTGAACATCTAACGACTAAATTCCTTTCAATTTCCGGACATAAATTTCTGTAAACACAACTGCGATAATCAACATTGCCAGATGCATTATTACTCCAATGGTTTCTGTTCGACTTATGGCATCCGCTGCAGGTTGAGCGCCGTAGTCCAGCAATAAGACGGCATCATTTTTCCCTTTCATCCCTGCGAACGCCTGGCTTACATTTGCGGCAACATGCAAGCCAAGCGGCATTGCGATTCCACCATAGCGTATAGTCGCCAATCCGAACACATAAGCCCAGACACCAGGTCCAAGCAAGGCACTTAGGATTCCCTGGCCACCAATTATATGATAGGCTGCAAAAGCAATTGCCACAACTAACTGGGTTATCCGAAAATTAAATGTAGCATTAAGTTTTACGAAAGTATAAGATCTGAATGCCAGCTCTTCCATCATGCCAAGGGGAATGATGGCGAGATAACTGGCCGCTATGCCACTACTGAATACGAATGATGTGTTTTTGTGTAATTCCAGATCACTGAACAGCACCAAAATGCCAATCATTATCGCACAAATGATAGTACCAATCAAATAGCCGGATATAAACCTGGCGATAGATTTCCTTTCAAATACCAGCCAGATATCCCGGAACCTGCGCTTCTCATTTCTCAAAAATAAATAGATAGTCATAATGGCTGCGATTGTTCCCACGATTCCAAAAAACATCGAGGACCAATCTTTCCTAAACAGCGGAACCAGTAAGGATCCCCCAAGGAACAACAGCCCTATAAAGACCAGCCAAAACAAAACACATTTTATGATAGTTGAAACCGGCTCTTGCTTTAAAAATGAAACTGCTTTTGAAGTTTTTATAGGATCAACTATCGTGTCTTCCATCATTTATTTTTATAGCTCAAAAGGAAACAAATCGCAGGGACTAACAAAATAAGATCGACGAATACCGCATTTTTTCCAACGAAGGCTATTCTGTGCGCTTTGCTCAGTAGCGATCAAAAAATCGTTCGTTAATGAACACTGTGAATTCGTCCAGGTTTAAAATGAGTTGGTAATCTGACTGTTCGCTAACTGGCATAGCAGTTGGACTTAATAATAATCCAACTAAAAGGTTCACGAAATGGTGCCTTTCAATCTCAACCTGGCAATCCGTAGTATTTTGAAAAACAAAGTTTTTTCATTGTTAAACATTAGCGGACTTGCCATAAGCATGGCCGCATGCCTGATCCTTGCACTTTTTATCTGGAACGAATGGAACCACGACACATTTCATAAAAATATTGATTCGATTTTCCGGGTAACCGAATTTCGCATGCAGGACGGCAGAAGTTACAGGATAGCTTCAACGCCCGGGTCCCTGGCTCCTGTATTACAACAAGAGGATTCCGAAGTTATTAATACCGTCCGGTTCGCACAGCTGACCGATATTGTAAAAGCAGGGAATAAAACTTACGAAGAAAATCAGATACAGTTCAGCGACAATTCGGTCTTCGAAGTTTTCAGTTTTCCCCTGGTTAAAGGCGATCCCCGGATAGCTTTAATTTCTCCGGAAGATATAGTGATTACCGAAGCAATGGCAGACAAATATTTTGGTGAGCAATGGCGATCTGATGCGGCAATTCTCAACAGAACTTTTACGCTTTTGAACCACGGAAAATTTAAGCTGGCAGGTATTGCCAAAAATTTACCAGCTAACTCAAGCATAAGGTTCGACTTCCTGCTGCCTGTTAACTACCTCTTTGCCCCGGGCAAAGCCTCAATCAACTGGCAAAACAATTTGTTTCATACCTATGTCCAGCTGAAAAAAGGAACAAATATTTCTTCGTACGAACAGAAACTAACAAAGAGGCTACAAACAATTGATGAAACAACAAAAGAGTCAGTAAAGTTACAGCCCCTTAAAGAACAATACCTGTTATCTGAATTCCATTTCAAAACTGACTGGGGAAAAAGAAGTGATATAAAATATGTCCGCATCTTTTCCGGTGCAGGGATTATTCTTCTGTTTATTGCCCTTGTAAATTTCATAAATCTTACAACAGCAAGATCATTAAAAAGAGCAATGGAAGTGGGCATGCGAAAATTAAACGGAGCATCCCGTGGGGAGCTTGTGCTGCAGTTCCTGGGAGAATCATTAATTACTTCAATGTTTGCAGGTCTGCTTGCACTTATTTTCGTAACTGCATCCCGTGGTTGGCTGAGCATATTCACCGGTGATGTATTCTATGAAAGCCTCTCAAGTTCAACTGTGTTGATTACATATTTTACATTCATATTCCTTGCCGGTTTATTTGCCGGCTTATACCCCGCACTAATATTGTCCGCATTCAGCCCGGTAATGGTAATAAGCAAGTCATGGATTAACCGTTCGGGCAAACTGTTCAGACAGATACTGGTTGTTGGCCAGTTTGCTATCTCGGTTACGCTGATTACCTGTACTTTTTTTATATACAGGCAATTGAATTATATCAGGCAAAAAGATCTTGGTTTCTATAAAGAACAATTGATAAATCTGCGTCTCACCGGCCAACTCAAATCCAATCCAACATTGTTCCAGGATGAACTTGAAAAACTGCCAGGTGTGATCAGGACCGCACCATCAACTATCTCCATGGTAGATGACACTAATTCAGGATATCTTGAGTGGAAAGGCATGCCCGGCGAAAACAGGATACTTGCGACTTATGCCAACATAGATCAAGGCTTTATCCCGGTACTTGGGCTGGAGCTTTTAAGCGGGTCCAATTTTTCCAGGAAATGGGAAGAGGACACAGCTTGTTATATTATTAATGCTTCTGCTGCAAAAAGCATGAGGTTAACAATTAAGGAGGTGATGAACAGGCCAATTACATTCCAGGGAAGAAAGGGCAAGGTGATAGGTGTAGTAAAAGACTTCCACTTCCGGCCTTTGAAATCAGGAATTGAACCATTCATTTTCAGGTATCAGTCACAACAAGGTTACTCGAACATGTTTGTAAAAACACAAAAAGGCAATTCAGAAAACTTGATAAAACAAATAGAGAAGGTATATTACCAATTTGAACCTGATATACCATTCCGATTTACATTCTTAAGCGATGCTTTAGATAAATCCTATACACAAGAAAAACGTACTGCTTCCATTATCATGTTATTTGCCGTACTTACAATTTTTATAGGTTGCTTAGGCTTATTCGGCCTTACCATTTATTCGGCTGAAAGAAGAATAAAAGAGATTGGCATACGAAAAGTATTAGGTGCCGGTCTTTCTTCAATTGCCACGCTGCTGACAGCAGATTTTATTCGTCTTGTTATATTAGGTATTCTGATAGCCATACCAATCGCCTGGATATTAACTTATAGATGGTTGCAGCAATATGCTTATCGTACAGAAATCGAGTGGTGGGTATTTATATTAGTTGGAATATTAGTCATTTTTATAGCCTGTATTACGGTTAGTTTTCAAACCCTGGCCGCTGCAAAATTAAATCCAATCAGGAATTTAAGGAGTGAATAAAGGCGACTGTTGTTCCTAATTTGGGAAACCTAAAAAAAATAAGTGATTTTAGTTATTGATTACCAATGAAACCACCCGTATTTGATAATTAATCGGGCTATGCTTGTATGTGTTTGAAGTAAAAAAGCGTTTAATAGCCATCAATCCGTAACCCTAAACCCCAAACCCTTGAAACCCTTAGAGTATTTGTACTTCAACATCTACAATCATTGCTATCAACGAAGTTATCATTCAGGTGAATTATTATCTCGTTTCCAGGCAATGTACCTGTTATCTTTTTCAACCGGAGGATGGATATTATTCTTCCAGGCAATGTATTTACGGACAGTAAAACATTCATGGTTCACTTCAAAAGACGGAGCTATGATATTTGCACTGTGCGTTTACTTGCTCACAGCGATGATCTTTCACCGCATATTTATTGTGAATGAAAAAGATCAAAAGATCATGAGCAAATATGAAGCGGCATGGAACAACAATCCAAACAAAAAACGTGACCTTCTTATTTCGATGATCATGATTGCGGTTCCTTATGTTTTACTGGCATCAATGTCATTAGTATTTCCCAGGAATCAATAATCAATGTTGCGAATGATCATTGGTTAAATGATCATTCGCAACATACAATATTAACTATCTATACATAGCTTAACCACCACTGCCTGTGCGTTTGCTTATAAAGACCAAACCACCGGCAAAGCGGATATAATCCCGCCACCACAAGTATCCACATTCCATAAGCGGCCAAAAGAGAAAGTCCTTCCCCTGGTACAATGAAGTGAAAGGGAAACGAAGGCAGCCCGTCTATTCCTTCTTTAATTGAATGTCCGCGCGCGAGGAACATTATCGCGGTTAACGAATGCAAAATATAAAAATGAAGTATATAATAGAAAAAAGGTACGCGCCCATAAACCGTCATTACTGAAATAACCTTCTGCGGAAATTTGTCCATAATACTTAAGAACACCAGGGCTGGTCCCAGCGTCATGCATAGATACAGTAATGAAGGGGGATACTTCTGTGTATTAAGAAAAGAAAGAATCGTGAACCCGGTGGTTCTTTGCGTTGTCCAAAGCAATGGATCTCCATAGACATTGGTATATCGCAAAATAATGAAAAGTAAAATAGCACCGAATCCTATATATCCCGCAGTTGTTGGTTTAACTGTACCATTGATTCCGCCGGTATAGATTTTCCCAAAAGCATATCCGATCAACATCACGCCTGTCCAGGGAACAAACGGATAAAATATACCGAGAAAATGTCCTTCTGCTATGGGAAGCATGGCCGGACTATGTATCAAATTATAGAAGACGGAGGGAGGTGATGATGAGGATTTTTCCAAAAAGTCGAGGGAATTGTGTCCAAACACAATTACCAGGCCCAACGCGGCCAATATTGGGAAGGGCAGCCAGATACCAGCTGCGAGGATGATCATACTGATTCCCATAGCCCAGATTACCTGCAATATGATGAGTCCGAAGTGTAAATCAAATGTAACCCCGAAGCTCATGATCACCAGGTCAACAACGATCAGCCAAAGCCCGCGTTTCACCAGAAATGCAGATAACTCCTTTTTGGTTTTGCGTAGAGATTGTAAATAAATGGAAGTACCGGAAAGAAATACAAATACCGGCGCGCAAAAATGCGTGATCCACCTGGTGAAAAAAAGTACCGGGGTTGTTGTAGCCATATCCACCGGATCACTGGTGAAAGCAGCACTATGAAACATTTCACGAGAGTGATCGAGTGCCATGATAATCATCACCAGCCCCCTCAGCGCATCAATCGATGATAAGCGATGAGCAGTCAGATTTTTTTCATTTGAAAAGGTCATGAACAGATTTTCAGGAAATATAAGTCACTTTCCAAACTTCAGCATAAACCTACCAGCCACGACACCACGAAGATTACAACAAGATTTCAAAAATATTGAGAGGTGTCGGGAGATGCTGCGGGAGAACAATTACAGGAAAACCCTTATAAAAACTTGCAAAAACCTGATATTATTGATACTTTGTTCGAATGAACGTCAGAATAGCCATTTTAGTATGCGGACTTTTATCTTTTTTTCTCATCTTTTGTAATAAAAGGGAAGAAAGCGCCCAATCTTCTGATTTCCCCTCCAAGGTGAAACCGGGCAAGCCCACGAAGATCATACTAATGATTGGCGACGGTATGGGAACCGCACAGATTTTCGCGGGACTGACAGCTAACAAAGGCAAACTCAATATTGAACGCTTTACGGCTATAGGCTTTCACAAAAGTCAGTCCGCCGACCAATATGTAACTGATTCAGGAGCAGGGGCAACTGCCTTTTCGACTGGCGCTAAAACAAATAACGGGTCCATCGGTTTAGATGCAACCGGGGTTGTTAAACCAACGATTCTCGAAATCGCAGAAAGTTACAATTTTGCTACAGGTATGGTAACAACCTGTTCCATTACACATGCAACACCCGCTTCTTTCATTGCTCATCAGTCATCAAGAACATTGGGAGAGGATATTGCAAACGATTTTTTGAAAACGGATATCGACGTTTTTATTGGGGGCGGAAAAAATCATTTTGCGCAAAGAAAAGACGGAAAAAATTTATTGGATAGTCTTAGAAAGCGTAGCTACCAGGTAGTTGAATCAATAACCGAGATAACTAAAATTTCATCCGGAAAACTTGCAGGATTCACGGCAGATGCAGAACCAATAAGAATGCTTGACGGAAGAGGCCCCCAGCTCGTGCAAAACACACAAACCGCTATAAATATTCTCAACAAAAACCCAAAAGGCTTTTTCCTTATGGTCGAAGGCTCACAGATTGACTGGGGATCTCATGCTAACGATGCCGCCTACCTGACATCTGAACTGATTGATTTTGACAAAGCTGTCGGCGCCGCCCTGGATTTCGCGCAAAGAGATGGAAATACACTTGTGATTGTTACCGGCGACCATGAAACGGGCGGGTTGACATTGACAAATGGTGATATAAAAGCGGGAACATTAGAAGCAAAATTTACCACTAATGGACATACAGGTGTAATGATCCCCGTGTTTGCTTACGGACCCGGAGCAGAAAGCTTTATAGGGATTTATGAAAATGCATCAATCTTTGACAAAATGCTTGGCGCGTTTGGGTTTAAACGTTGAAAAATAAGTGGTGAGTTGTGAGCGGTAAGTGGTGAGTGTATCTCGGTGAGATTTGCGTAATTTGAGAGATATTGATTGTAAACCTATGACCACGGATCCCTCACGTCTTATCTCTCTTTTTGAAAATGCAACTGAAGGTATAATTCTTACAAATGGAATCGGGAACATTGTTTTGGTTAATCCCGCAGCTCAAAGGATGTTTGGATATGTTGCCGAAGAGCTAATCGGCAGACCCATTGAAACATTGCTTCCCCGCAGGGTCCGGGAACATCACGTAGCTGTAAGGGAGAGTTTTTCTGATAATCCTCAAAACCGTGTGATGGGTCATGGAAGGGACCTATATGGAAAACGGAAAGACGATTCGGAAATACCAGTAGAAGTTAGCCTCAGTTATTATAGCAGGGAGCAGGAAAGATTTGTGATCGCCTTTGTGGTAGACATCACGCAGCGGAAAAAAATAGAAAACAATCTCCTTGTCCAAAAAAAGGAACTGGAGCAACTGACTATTGATATGCGGCGATTGAACGCACAATTAGAAGCAAAGGTTGAAGAAAGAACTTTGATCCTGCAGGAAGCTTTGGAAAAACTCGAAGAGTCTCAACTTGAACTGAGCGAGGCCCTGAGCAAAGAAAAAGAGCTCAATGAAATAAAAAGCAGTTTCGTGTCGATGGCATCGCACGAATTTCGTACACCGCTTACCACTGTCTTGTCTTCCGCGGCGTTGCTTGGAAAATATACTCAAACCGATGAGCAGCATAAACGCGACCGTCATATAAAAAAAATAAAAGATTCTGTTAAGCACCTTAACGACCTACTTGAAGACTTTCTATCTCTTGGTAAGTTGAGTGAGGGCAAAATTTCTGCTCATTCCGAACCATTTGAAGTGAACGCTTTCCTGGAAGAAACAGCCGATGAGTTAAAGGCGATTGTAAAAGCAGACCAGGTTATAAAAATAGAAACGGTCGACAAAATGGTTTTTAACACCGACAAAAAGTTATTGAAAAACATTCTCATTAATCTGCTGAGTAATGCGGTTAAATTTTCAGGAGAGACAGCTATTATACAACTACAGGCTCTTTTCGAAAAAAACCGGTTAATCATATCTGTGAAGGACCAGGGTATCGGAATACCGGCTGATGATCTTCCCAATATGTTCACAAGTTTCTACAGGGCAAAAAACGCAGTGAATATAGAAGGAACCGGGCTTGGCTTACATATTGTTAAACGTTATGCAGACCTGCTAAATGGAACTGTAACTGTTGAAAGTGAGTTGGGAAGCGGAACAACTTTTACTATTAGTTTACCCGCACTTCAGTCAGAAATTATATCTCAATGAAAAACTTACTTGTAATCGACGACAATACGGAAATCAGGGAAAATACTGCAGAGATCCTTACACTTGCCGGCTTTAATGTACAAACTGCCGAAAATGGAAAAAGAGGGGTAGAGCTGGCTTTGAAAGAATTACCTGATCTGATTGTTTGTGATATCATGATGCCTGAGCTCGATGGTTATGGTGTGTTGCACCTGTTAAAAAACAATCCCTTAACTGAGCATATCCCTTTTATTTTTCTTACAGCAAAAACAGAAAGACCCGACTTCAGGAAAGGAATGGAACTCGGAGCAGATGATTATATCACAAAGCCTTTTGATGACCTTGAATTGCTGCGCGCTATCGATATAAGGTTTAAGAAGATTGAACTGATAAAGTCTAACTATGTCCCGGGCGAAAAAGGTGCCAACGAACTGATGAAGGATCTTAGCACATCAGGATTATTTCCACTTGATCCAACGCAATATGAATCGGAATCATTCAGCAAAAAAATGTTGATTTATAACGCGGGTAAAAGACCGAAATATCTCTATTATCTTCAGTCGGGAAAAATAAAAACATTCAAAAGGCACAGTGATGGAAAAGAATATATAACCAATCTCTATGATAAGGGTGATTATATCGGCCATCTCCCTTTACTCGAAAACAAAAACTATGATGACATAGCCGAGGTATTGGAAGATGCCGAATTATACGTGATACCTAAAGATGATTTTCTCCAGGCTGTGTACAATGATATAACCATCACTAAAAAATTCATCAGGCTGATATCTGTCGATGTAGCGGAAAAAGAAGAGAGATTACTTCATCTCGCCTACGATTCGTTGCGCAAAAGAGTTGCGACAGCACTCGTATCCATTCATCAAAAATTTCATATCAGTCCGGATAACAAAGAGATACTTGACATTTCACGGGAAGACATCGCTCAATATGTAGGAACTGCAACCGAATCGCTGATCAGGACATTGAGTGACTTCAAAACTGAAAAACTGATCGAAATCAGGGATGGAAAAATCCGGATCTTAAATCTTAAAAAGCTGGAAGATCTTCCTGGTTAAAGTTGAATGAACTTCCTTCGAAAAGCTGGAAGATCTTCCTTCTTAAAGTTGAAAGAACTTCCTTCGTAAAGGCGGACGATCTTCCTTCTTAGTTGCCGGGGTTCAAATCATAGTCTTCTATTGTGTTTATTACGGCGGCATCTGTAATTTCACGGCCATGTTCATTTTGATGATCAAGCGTCCAGCTGTCTGTCCTGATAGTCTGTAGCCAGACTCTTCCCGATTTTCTAAAAACCTGCGTGGCTAAACCATAACGATCTATCAAAATTTTTTCCAATTGAAGCACAGTCATATTTCCCGGTACTTCAAGCTTGCCTTCTTCTTTTTTCGAAACCCAAACATCTTTCAACTTTTTTTCCGGTGGTAAAAGTTTATCTGCTGTATACCTCTCCTGTTGCAATTCAGCCCGGCGGTAAAACTCAAGTTTCAAAAATGGAAACTTACCAGTAAATTCTTCATTGATTTCCTTAATCTGCCTTTCGGCTTTTATATTTATGGACATACAAAGCATTTTATTTTTACTATTTATGAATAGATCTTAAAACCAACATAAACCTGATTTGAAGTTTGTCATCTACCTTAACAAGTCCTGCCAGTTTATTTGGAGCCTTTAATTTGAAATCTGAAAACAACAACTGGCGGCTGCCAACCAGTTGTATATTATTATCTGAATCTGTTTCCACTTCATAATCGATCTGCATTTTCCGCGATACGCCTGCCAGATCAATTACTACAGCGCCCTGAACGTTTTTGCGTCCTTCAATTCTGAAATTCCCGATAGAAACCAGGGCAATCTTCAGAACAGGAATTTTATCGGCCTTCAAAGTTTTTCTAAGATTGTTGGTGACCTGGCGTTGGTGACAGTCAATCCTGTTTATGTCTATTTCCAAACCACCTTTGATACCAAGCAATGGCGAACCTTCCTGGCTTTGAAGCAAAATAGTGTCCTCATGAAGGTATTCAACCACATCACACTGGAAAGGTGCAATGTTTGAGCGGCCTGTGATACGGAGATTACTGGTTTTTTCGATTACCCACTTTTCAGTAACCACTTTAGCCGGATTAAAAAACACCGATGATAAAATAATTGCGGCTATTAGTTTCATTTGAATAGTATAAGCCGCTCATCAAAACCCAACAACGGCTTCAATTACATAGCCATTGAATTTCCCGGAACTACGATAGTCTGAGGATGGAAAAGAATAATAATTCTGCATCACATATTCCGCTTTCAACAATACATTCTTAGTAACAAACCAACCGGCAGCTAAGGCAATTCTGTCAATTTTTATATCATTCACCATTGTTGGTAATTGACCTTTCACCTTGTTGTAACGGATACCTGTGTAAAGATTTTCATTTTGTCCAAAACGATAAACCAGGTCTGCTGCATATTGATTCATATTTCTTAAATTGGTTTCTGTTTTACTTCTTCCTTTAGCATTTTCATAAGTACCAAACAATTCAACACCCTTTACTTTCAGAAATCCGTTAACCATATAAGCATCCACTTTTTTAGTGAACCCTGGATTGAAACGACCTGAAAAAGCAATACTCGTAGAAGCAGGAAGTGCAGCACCAACTGGTGCTTTTTCCATAACGTTCTGATAATTCGAACCGCTGCGATCACCACCATATAGCGTAAGTCCGCTTGCTGCTGAACTTCCATTATGATAATAACTACCTGAGATCCTGATCCGGATTTCGTCGGTAATGCTTCTGTCAAACCCACCTTTCAGATACATCGATGGTGATCTTTTTATATTGTCATCCTGTATAGTTTTAGCTACTGAATCAACATTGCCTTTGATCATGCCATTGGTAACCCCTACCATACCGAAGAGACCATTTTTCTGTATATATAATTCTCCCCCGATTTCAGTTGCAAAAGCATCCATGATATTCCCTTCCATAAATGGATTGTATAAGGCCTGTCCCCCGTCAGATCTTCGAAAATGTGCATCACCATAATTGATTTCCATATGACCTACCTTGATAGTAGTCACTTCCATAAGATCTTTCCAGAATTGACCCTTGAAAGGAAGTTTATCAAATTGTATATAACCGCCTTTTACCCAGGCTTCATTATGGTGCCGGGTAGACAGGTAGGTCGACACATTTAAACGTATGCCATCAGCCAACTGAACATCTACAAAAAGATTAGCCTGTGCCGTCATGAAACCAGGAGCAATGGGGTATAACCTATTGGAAGTTTCATAGTTTGATGATCCGCTGTTTTTATGTTTAAGATTTTGAAACTGTTGAGTAAAGCCAGCACCTATGCGAACCCGGAGTCCGTCGAAGGCCATGGAATCATCCAGTTTGCCCGTTTCAAACATATTTACGCCGCGCTTATCATATGGACGCCAGTGTGAAGGTCTGCCATACCATTCCCTATCTTCCTGGGCGGTTGCAATCAATGGAAGCGCTGTAATTGCAAGAATCAACAGCAGCTGGGATATCTTAATGATTAACTTTTTCATGTTTGGTGTTTTTCTTTTTGAGGTATTTAAGATTGAAAATAACAGGGCTGTTCAGTTCATATTGTTTTTAAAACGAGGTCATACTTAACAACAACCTTGTCACCTGTTTTAATAGTACCTAATACGGCTTTAGGCGGATCCACTTTGTAATCTGTCATTTTTAACTGGTAAGAGCCCGAATAAGAAACAGTATTATCAGCATTAACCAATCCTGTTGCGGTTAGCACTACATCTTTGGAAACGCCGGCGATAGTAAGTTTACCTTTCGTGGTGAGTGCATAACCTGATTTACCCGAAGGTTTCACATCGATTGATCCTGCGGTAAATTGAATGGAAGCATACTTACTTGTGTTGAGTGCTTTGTATGTATTCTTGTCCATGGCACGGTGCTCACTTTTAAGACTTTCTGCCGGGATAGTAAAACTGAGCTCGGATATTCCATTTAACAGGCCGGACTTAGATAAATCAAAAACACTTGTACAAACTCCCTTATCTGATTTGATATCCCAGTCATGCACATTTGATGTTCCTTCAATTACTATTTTAACTTTACCGGAACCAGGTTTGCTTTTCTGACTTATCCCCTTCACCGGCAGGAGCAGGTTACAAAACAGGATGCTAAAAGCGATAATAATGGCATATGATTTCGAATTAAGTTTTTTCATTGTTTCCTTTTTAATGGTGGAATAATTTGAAAACAAACTTAGACTTACCATTCTCCCTGTAACATGACCCGGATGCCTGGAAAAATGATTAAGATCATAGACATTGATGACCTGAGACGACCCAGCCCAACCCGATGAAGATTATTTGTGATTTACCAGGCTCCTGATTTTGTGAGCATGGTTCAGGACCTTGTAGCTGCTCCAGAAATAAAAAATGGTGATTAACAAAAACTGTCACAGTTTTTGTTAAGGTGGGATATACAAAAAATCCAAAAATCCCGTTTCAAACGGTAACTGGCCTTATCCTACCCCTACAAATCACTATTATTTTTTATATATGAGAAACCTTTTTAAGTTATTATTACTAACTGCTACCTCGTTTATCTTTTTCTCTTTCAACATCTGGCAAAAGGATTTTGACACTGCCCGGAGGATTGCCACCGAAAAAAATCAGTTAATCCTATTAAACTTCTCAGGATCAGACTGGTGCGGGCCTTGCATCAGGATGGAAAAAGAGATCTTTTCCAGCGAAACATTCTTAAAAATGGCTGAATCTAACCTGGTGTTACTCAATGCAGATTTTCCCCGTTTCAAAAAAAATCAACTCAACAAAGAACAACGCAATGCTAATGAGGTCCTGGCTGAAAAATATAACCGCGAAGGGAAATTTCCATTCACTGTGTTGCTGACTCCCGACGGAAACGTGGTTAAGACCTGGGAAGGTCTTCCTGATGAAGATGTTTCAAAGTTCACATCGGCGATAAAGAAGTTATGCGATGAACAATAATATATCTATATCGCTTCCCTTACAGGAAATTAAGCGATCAGTAAAATTAATGGGAAACAACTTTGACATTATTGTCGTAGCCCGGGATCCCGACCGGGCAGCGGAAAAAATCGAAATCGCAATAAAAGAGATAAAGCGGATAGAAGCCCTTTTAACCACTTTTTCTGATAACAGTGAAACAAGCAGAATTAACGCAGCTGCCGGTATATCAGCAGTAAAAGTATCTCAGGAAGTTTACCAGCTTATTGAAAGATCCCAACGCATTTCCACGGTGACCGATGGCGCCTTTGATATAAGTTATGGCTCCCTGGATAAATCACTATGGAACTTCGACAGGTCTATGACAAGTCTCCCCGATTCAAAAACAGCCAGGCAGATGGTCAGGCTGATCAACTATCGGAATATAGAACTTAACCCGCATGAGTCCACTGTATTTTTAAGACAAAAAGGAATGCGAATTGGATTTGGAGGAATTGGTAAAGGTTATGCAGCTGATATGGCGAAAACCATGATGCTGAAGGAAGGTGTTGAAAGCGGTATTATTAATGCCTCCGGCGACCTGGTAACCTGGGGAAACCAGGCGAATGGTAAGTCATGGACCATCGGCATTGCAGACCCCGATAATGCGCAACTCCCTTTTTCATACCTGGATATCTCCAATGTTGCGATCGCTACTTCAGGCAATTATGAAAAATACGTTGTAATAGATGGAAAAAAATATTCACACACCATTAATCCGAAAACTGGTTTACCAGTCACCGGGATAAAAAGTGTTACCATCATAACTGCAAATGCTGAACTGGCTGATGCCATGGCTACGCCGGTAACGGTAATGGGTATGCGCGCAGGCCTGAACCTGATAAACCAGATGCACCAGATTGAATGCATCATAATCGACGACAATAACAATATCCACACATCCAAAAATATCCATCTCCATGAAGCAGCTGAACAATACCATTAAATCTGCCGGTAACTCTCCCACTGCCAATTCTTCAACTGTTGTAATTATCGGCCTTATTACTGTTTTCATTTTTGCTTCATGTACAACAGTAAAAGAATATCAGAAAAACAAGCTCAACGATTCAGAGATGAGTTTAGGTAACAGGAAAGCTGAAAAATCAGAACTCAATTTCCAATCTTACCGCGAAGGCGCATCAGGTGCAAACTCAGGAAAAAGTGGCGGAGGCTGCGGTTGTAATTAATCCCAAACCAAACCAATGAGAAGAATTTTTCTAACTGCTGCAGGACTACTCTCCCTGCTTCATATATATTCACAGAAAGGTGACAGCAGCTTTAAGAGCCGAAAACTAAAGATTGATGAAATTAATCTTGTGTCCAGTTATTACAAGCAGGATGGAAACAATGCTGCCGTTACCGGTGGCATTGGATCACAGAAATTAACCGATTTCGCAAATGTGATTGATATCAACCTGATCAGATACGATAAAAAACAAAGAAAACATTCGATCGGAATGGAGATGGGAATTGATCATTACACTTCAGCATCATCAGACAAAGTAGATCTGAAAGCAAATTCATCAGCATCAGGTTCTGACACAAGATTATATCCGTCTCTCAGCTGGTCAAGGGAAAATTCGGAAAAAGGAACTTCGATCGGTGCGGGCTTATCTTATTCCGGTGAATATGACTACCAGTCTTTTGGCGGGAATATTAACTTCTCAGCTAAAACAAAAAACCGCAATGGCGAGTTGACTGCTAAGTTCCAGGCATTTCTTGACCAGGTGGATAAGATCATACCGGTTGAATTACGCACAGGAGCAAGCACAGACAATGCTCCCAAAGATATAAGTGCAAGAAACACTTTCGCTGCTACATTATCATGGTCGCAGATAGTCAATAAGGAATTGCAGGTTATGATACTCGGAGATGTTATACAGCAAGAGGGTTACCTGGGTTTACCATTCTATCGTGTATATTTTCAGGACGGTTCAGTACACCAGGAAAAGTTGCCATCAAACAGAACAAAAATACCGATTGGGTTAAGAGCTTCCTATTTCGCCGGCGATAAGATTATTCTAAGAGGTTATTATCGCTTTTATACAGATTCCTGGGGCATCAGATCGAACACTGCGAGTTTAGAAGTGCCTGTAAAAATCACTCCGTTTATTTCTGTGAGCCCGTTTTACAGGTATTACAATCAGTCCGCCAGTTCATTTTTTGCACCTTACCGCGAACACACAAATTATGATGCGTTTTACACAAGTAACTATGATCTTTCAAAATTCAGCAGTTCGTTTTTTGGTGCCGGTATAAGATTGGCGCCACCTGCCGGGATTTTGGGTATCACGCATCTCTCAATGATTGAACTCAGGTATGGCCACTATTCGAAAAATATTGACATGAGTGCAAATGTCATCACGTTAAACGTTAAGTTGAAATATTAAGCAACTTTCGGGTGGCATGCAGATACCAACATACATTTGCGGATACCAATATACACTTGTGGTTCCCAACATAACCTTACGGATCCCAACATACAGGCATAGATAACTATGATTATCTACCTGCCGGGTAAAGGATCTGTGTTTTGAATGTTTTATGGATTGGAAACGGAGAGAATTATCAGAAACTATTCCTCCACAGTAATAATTATTTCCCCTAAGGCCGGTACAAGTTGTCCAAACGATTTGCAACATTTTTCAGGGAAACCCAGCTCCTTAAGAATTTGTTCAAATTCGGTTGCATATTCATCTGAAACAGCAACTAACAACCCACCGCTGGTTTGGGGATCCGATAAAATATTTCTCTTATCATCTGAAAGCGTATTCACTTTATGGCCGTAGCTTTTCCAGTTTCTCACAGCACCACCGGGTACGCAATTTTGAGCAAGATATCCTTGAAGCGATTCAATAACAGGTATTTTATCAAACCCGATAACTGCCGCCAGTCCGCTGCCTTCGCACATTTCACTTAGATGCCCAAGTAACCCAAAACCAGTGACGTCGGTCAACGCTTTTACATAACCCAGTTTGCCAAATTCTACTCCGGCTTTGTTCAGCATTGTCATACTCTTTAATGCAATTGCCTGGTCTGCCGGCTGCAACAATCCTTTCTTTTGTGCAGTAGACAAGATCCCGACTCCAAGAGGCTTGGTAAGATATAAACGACAACCTGGTGTAGCTGTTGAATTTTGCCTGAGATTTTCGATGTTCACAATTCCATTCACAGCAAGTCCAAAAACCGGTTCGGGACAGTCAATACTATGACCGCCGGCGAGTGTGATACCTGCTTCTGCGCATACGGATCTTGCGCCTTCAAGCACTTTCCTGGCGATCTCCGGTGCAAGCTTGTCAATCGGCCAGCCAAGTATAGCGATTGCAAGAACCGGTTTTCCGCCCATCGCATATACATCACTGATAGCATTGGCAGAAGCAATACGTCCGAAGTCGAAAGGATCATCAACAATCGGCATAAAAAAATCAGTTGTACTGATAAGTGCCGTGCCATTGCCAAGATCAAGTACAGCAGCATCATCCCGGTCTTTGTTACCAACAATCAATCTAGGATCGGCTATGGAAGGAATCGAACTGTGTAATATTTTGTCAAGTACAGCGGGACTAATTTTGCAACCGCAACCGGCTCCGTGTGAGTAAGCGGTTAATTTGATATCAGTTATATTCAATTGATATAGTTTGAATGTTGATTTTTGACTGCAAAAGTTTCCGGGTCTTTAATAGCCTTTAAAACTTTTAATGCGTTTTGATGATGATCGGTCGTATCCAATATTACCGGGTGTATAAATCCCGGCGATTTGTGACCTAGCCCGGCGCGATAAGTCTTGTCATAATAAACAAGTACTTGTCGAACAAAATCTGCCATGCGTTTTTCCCTGATAGCGGAAATGGCGAGATTACATTGTTCGGGTCCGAGGCGCTTACGAATCTTTGCAGTGGAGTCAATTAAAAAATTTTGATCTAATATTCCATATTCATTGGTTAAGGATTCCACCCTCAGATCAACCGGAAGTTGAACATCAACCAAAGGTGAAGCCAGCATTTGATTCCACAATGGCTTTGGAATCTGGCACCGGCCTATATTGATACTCTCATCTTCTACCCATACCCTTTTTTTTGAATCAAACCTGGATAAGGCAAAAGCAAGATTATTTTCAAACTGCTCCTGGGTCGGCTGCACCAGTTTATTCATTGAGCCATATACAGATCCCTGGTGAGCGGCAAGATCTTCCAGGTCTATTACCTGTTCATCAAGATTCCGGAGTTCATGTAGAATCTTCGTCTTACCTGAGCCAGTCATGCCACCAACAAGACAAATTTCGAACGGCTTTGCAAATTGCTGGTGCGCCCATCGGCGATAATTTTTGTAACCCCCTGTGATTATATGTACATCAAAGCCATAAAGGTTGAGCGCCCAGGCCATTGCGCCACTCCGCATGCCACCTCGCCAGCAGTGTACAGCTAGTTTTTTGTCGGGAGCCATAACCAATGCGTCCCTGATAAACTGTGACCATTTGGCCCCGGTCAGATCAAATCCCAGCAAAATTGCCAATTCCTTACCCTGCTGTTTATAGGTAGTACCCACCTGCACACGTTCTTCGTTTGTAAACAAGGGAAGATTTGATGCACCGGGAATGTGACCATGAGCAAATTCCGCTGGTGTCCGGACATCCAGCACAGTGATTGCCGGGTTGGAAAACAAAAATTGCGAAATCGTGATAGACTGAAGCATCTTATTAAGCAACTGAATTGAACAAGTGTTCAGTAAAAGCGCTTTTATAATTAATTATTATGAAAGGTAATATTATGCAAAGATAACATTATGGAAAGATAACAACAGTTTGCTGATAAGAGTCACCCGTTAAGCTAACAACTGTCATCCTTTTCCGTTTATTGTTTAGCGAAATTTGTTATCCAGGCCTCCAAAACCAAAAACGCGGATAACCACAGATTCGTAACGATAAACCATAATACAATGATATCTCGTAACGATAAACCATAATACAATAATACCTCTTAACGATAAATCATACTACAATGATACCTCTTAAAATTAAAAAAACAGATCATCAAAGTTACCCGGGATTGTATAAACCAATTCGTGAGAATAAGGACATACTTATTGCCAGACTTGAAACCCCTGATGTGTTTATATCCAAACCACCGATTAATATAACAGAAGCCGAGGGGATGTACAGAATTGACTTTTCTATCCCTGGTTTTAAACGCGAACAAATATTCATAGAAACCAAAGGTGACAGGGTTTTTATAGAGGCAGGAAACCAAAGAGAACCCCTTAATCAAAATGAATATTGCCGGACTATGGAATTTGATTGCGAATATATAAGACGCGAAGTTGTGGTTCCCGGGAATGTTGATACAGGCTTTTTATCTGCAGAGTACAAAGATGGCATTTTAACAATTTCTATGTACCAGACACATTCAAAAATTCATAACGACGTTGCTGAGATTGCTGTTTACTGATTTTTGGCAAACTGTAGGTTTATCGTATAGAAAGAAGAATATTTTCTGATTGTCCTGTTCTTCAAAGCTTAAATTCCCGGATCTATGAGTTATTCAGTACTGTAAGTTTTTCAGAACTAACCGCATTACAGATCTGAAACTTCATCAGTATTGAAAGTTTTTCAGATCTGAAACTTTATTAGTACTGAAAGTTTTTCAGAACTGAAAGCTGTATAGATCCGAACATTTTTCAATAACCAAGCACTACACGGTTAATGATCTTTGTGATAAACGCCAGCCCGGGCGGCATCTCGCAGAATAATGATTAACTTAATAGCTCAAAAGTATTACTAATTTCAAGTATGAACAGAGCAAAAGAGATTACCATCTACGACCTGGCTGAAAAATTGAATATCTCTGTTGCCACCGTAAGCCGGGCGCTTAAAGATGATCCGGTCGTAAGTAAAAAAACAAAAAAGAAGATAGCTGACCTGGCAGAAGCCCTCGGTTATCGATCCAATCATTTTGCCCACAACCTTCGGGATCAATGTACAAATAACATCGGAGTAATAGTACCAAGACTCAACAGCTATTTTATGTCGGCTGTGACTGCTGGAATAGAAAGCGAGGCCAATAATAAAGGATACAATCTTATTATTTCTCAATCTTCCAAATCCTTTGAAAAAGAGCTGGAAAGTACAAAAACGATGTTCAATAACCGTGTGGATGGACTGCTGGTTTCGCTTGCTTATGACACAAAGCGAATAGATCATTTTGATGTTTTCTTCAAAAGAAAAATTCCTGTCATCTTTTTTGACAGTGTGATTGGGCATGAGTATTCGCCGAATATCCTTATTGATAACCGAAAGGCTGCTTATGATGTTACCACTCACCTTATCAGCCAGGGATGCAAACGTATAGTTCATATAACAGCCATGTCAAACCGCAATGTTTATGTAGACAGGTTCCATAGTTACAAGCAGGCATTACAGGAAAACAGGATACCCTTCCGGGAAAATTATGTCCTTGCAAACAATCTGAGCCAGGAAGAAGGTGAGCGTGCCGCGAAAAAACTACTACAGATGAAACCGTTACCTGACCAATACCATTATTGTGCGATCGGATCTGGTCATTCGCAATTCGTCGCTTAAATCAAAATTGCCCTAACGAAACCACTTAGCTATATGAAAATGTTGAAACTGTTATTCATTATCACATTGTTTGTAGCACCGGTGCATGGAGAAGACGGGTACAGGCTATGGCTCAGATTTGACAAAATAAAGAATGCAGCTCTCCTGCAGCAATACAGGACCGCTGTTTCCGGCATTCATTTAACAGGCAACTCAGCTATCCTTAATACAGCTTCGGTTGAACTAAAAGCTGCCCTTTCGGGATTGCTCGACAGACCCCTGCCTATACATTCAAAACCTGAAAACGGAACGCTGTTACTTGCAACCCAGTCTGCAGCTGCTGATGTTGCCAGTACATCCGGGATTGATTATAAGCTGCTTGGCAAAGAGGGTTTTGCAATCCGGACAATGAAGGTGAATGATAAAAATATCATTTTCATAACTGCCAATACCGACATTGGGATTTTGTATGGATCTTATCACTTCCTTCGATTGATACAGACCAACCAGGATATACGTAAATTTTCCATTTCATCTGCGCCAAAAATACAGTTGCGGATATTAAATCATTGGGATAATCTCAACCGTACTGTTGAAAGAGGTTATGCCGGGCTTTCTCTTTGGAACTGGCACACCCTTCCTTCGTATATTGATCAGCGTTATATCGATTATGCAAGAGCAAATGCTTCTATTGGTATAAACGGAACGGTGCTTACAAATGTCAACGCGAACGCTCTTATAATTACTGAGCCATATCTAATTAAAGTTGCAGCTCTTGCAGATGTATTCCGTCCTTATGGCATCAGGGTTTACCTCACAGCGCGATTCAGTGCACCGGTTGAATCAGGTGACCTGAAAACAGCAGATCCTCTGGATAGCAATGTACAGCGGTGGTGGAAACAAAATGTAAAAGAGATCTATAAATTCGTACCTGATTTTGGCGGTTTTCTTGTGAAAGCAAATTCCGAAGGGCAACCCGGCCCGCAGAATTATGGCCGGAACCATGCCGACGGCGCTAACATGCTCGCTGATGCGGTTTCACCATTTGGGGGAATTGTGATGTGGCGCGCATTTGTTTACAGTAACGAAGTTCCGGAAGATCGTGTAAAACAGGCCTACACGGAATTTAAATCCCTTGATGGTAAATTCAGGAAAAACGTGATGGTACAGGTTAAAAGCGGACCACTGGATTTCCAGCCAAGAGAACCTTTTCATCCTTTATTTGGTGCTATGCCTCAAACACCGCTCATGATGGAATTTCAACTTACCCAGGAATACCTTGGCCAGGGCACTCATTTGGTATATGAAGCTCCCCTTTTTAAAGAATGCCTTGACGCAGAAACTTATGCAAAACCAGGTGGAGCACCTGTTTCCGGTATTGTTGAAGGAAGCATTGATAAACAAAACTTATCCGGCATTGCAGGCGTAACCAATATTGGCAATGAACGTAACTGGACCGGTCACCCTTTTGGACAATCAAACTGGTATGCTTTTGGAAAACTTGCCTGGGATTATTCTCTTGGTTCGGCAGACATGGCCAGGGAATGGATTCAACAGACTTTTACAAACGATCCACAGTTTATAGAAGCAGCAACTAATATGATGTTGAGTTCGAGAGAAACCATGGTCAACTATATGACCCCGCTGGGACTGCATCATATCATGGCAACAGGGCATCACTATGGACCCGGCCCATGGGTGAGTAATGCAGGCAGGCCTGACTGGAATCCTGTATACTATCATAAGGCAGATTCAAATGGTATTGGCTTCGACAGAACAACTAAAGGCAGCGATGCTATTTCACAATACCATGAACCTGTTCGTGCGCACTTCAACAATCTGGCTACAATTGATGAACATTATCTTCTATGGTTCCATCATGTTCCCTGGAACCATAAGATGAAGTCAGGCCGTAGTTTATGGGAAGAACTCTGCTTCAAATACAACACTGGTGTTGACAGCGTCCGGTCCATGCAAAAAACCTGGAATAAACTGGAAGGAAAGATTGATAAAGAAAGGTACCAGCAGGTGAAGATGTTACTTACTATACAGGAAAATGAAGCAGTGTGGTGGCGCGATGCCTGCCTCGTCTATTTCAGCAGTGTATCCGGAAAAGCTATTCCTTCAAACTATGAAAAACCCGCATACCCTTTGGAACATTATATGAAATTACAATTTCGATTTGCTCCCGGCATCGGAGGTAATCCCTAGCTATCGGGATGAACCATAGTTCGATTGAATGCCTAAATAATCTACAATGAAAAATATCATTTTATCTGTTCTCGTCATTATAACATCTGCTACTGCGTTCTCTCAGCAGCGAAGCCGCGAAGAGGACAGTATTGCAAGACGGAGGTTCCAGGATAGTATCCGGACACTCACTGAGCAGGATCACAAGGAAATGCTTGCCTTGTTAAATATCAAGACGCTTCGTCCGGGTGCAAACGGCAGTAATCCAAATGCTCCCAATGCCGCAAACTATGATGAATCCAAAGCCAACCCATTCCCGGTTTTACCAGCTGCGCTCATTCTTAAAAACGGAAAAAAAATTTCTACGGCAAATGATTGGTGGCAGCGCCGCCGCCCTGAGATCATAGAAGATTTTGACAGGGAAATCTACGGACGAACACCCGGGAACATTCCCAAAGTCACCTGGCAACTAATCACTGAAGAAAAAGGTATTAATAACAATATCCCGGTAATCATAAAAAAACTTGTTGGTCATGCTGACAATAGCTCATACCCAAAAATAAAAGTAGATATAGATCTGACTTTGACAGTGCCTGCAAATGCAACAGGACCTGTGCCGGTGATCATGGAATTTGGTTTTGTTTTTCCACCGGGATTCAGACCAACTGCGACACCTCGCGATACCACGGCTGGAAATAATAATCCTGCACCTCTTACCTGGCAGCAACAGGTGCTTGCTAACGGTTGGGGATATGCGATCATTATTCCCGGTAGTATCCAGGCAGACAATGGCGCTGGTTTAAAACAAGGCATAATCGGGCTGGTAAACAAAGGGCAACCCCGTAAACCAGACGATTGGGGATCATTAAAGGCCTGGGCCTGGGGTGCAAGTCGTGCTTTGGATTATTTTGAAACCGATAAATCTGTCGATGCAAAAAGAGTCGCTATCGAGGGCCATTCAAGATATGGCAAAGCTGCACTTGTCGCTCTTGCTTATGAGCCCCGGCTCGCCACCGGTTTTATCAGCTCCTCGGGTGCAGGCGGCGCCAAGCTGCATAGGCGCAATGCAGGAGAGATTGTCGAAAATGTAGCTGCAGCAAACGAATATCATTGGATGGCCGGTAATTTTATGAAATATGCAGGCCCCCTTAACTGGAATGATATGCCTGTTGATTCACATGAACTTATTGCACTATGTGCCCCAAGGCCTGTATTTATTAGTGCGGGTGATAAAGGAGATGGCTGGGTTGATGTAAGAGGAATGTTCATGGCAGCTGTTGCTGCAGGACCTGTTTATAAACTACTTGGCAAAAAAGACCTGGGAACTGAAATCTTTCCGCCATTGGAAACCAGTCTTACAGATGGTGAAATTGCTTTCAGACAACACAGCTCAGGGCATACACCAGGTCCCAACTGGCCATTTTTTCTTGCATTTGCAAAACGATATTTTGAACCGGGTTCAATCCAGGTCGCCAAATCCGGAAATAATCAGGCTGGCAGATCGGATAAAGGTCTCAAAGATTATTATAGTAATTATTTTCCGATTGGAGTTGCAGTATCACCTGGATCCCTGAAAACGGATGAGGCCGCTCTTATCATTTCGCAATTCAATAGTATGACGCCCGAAAATGCAATGAAGATGGGGCCGATTCATCCACGCGAAAATGAATATTTCTGGAAAGATGCTGATAGCATCGCAGCTTTTGCAAAGCAAAATAATTTAAAGCTTAGAGGTCATACCCTTTGCTGGCACAACCAGGCACCACGTTGGTTTTTTACTGACTCCGCTACCGGTAAACCGGTTAGTAAAGAAGTTTTGCTGAAGCGTTTAAAAGAACATATCACAACGGTTGTATCAAGATACAAAGGGACCATATATGCCTGGGATGTTGTAAATGAGGCGATATCAGACAATCCGGATGAATACTTACGCAACACGGAATTCTATAAAATCATAGGAGATGAATATATAGCAAGGGCATTTCAATATGCGCATGAAGCAGATCCGGCCGCAATTCTTTTTTATAATGATTATAATGAGATCAACCCGATCAAAAGTGAAAAAATTCATCGCCTGGTAAAATCTTTGCTGGATGCAGGAGTACCTATTCATGGCGTCGGACTGCAGGGTCACTGGGCAATCAATGAACCGACTGCATCTCAACTGGACAGCACCATCAGCCGGTTCGCAGACCTGGGTTTAAAACTACAGGTAACAGAGCTCGATATTTCTATATATCCTAAAGAGCATAACGCAAGAGAGAGAAAGACCGTCGACGCAGACACGACGTTTAATCCAGCTAAAGAAAAGCAGCAAATAGATCTATACCGGATTTGTTTTGAGGCATTCAGGAAATATAAAAATGTTATATCCGGGGTTACATTCTGGAATATATCAGACAGAAAAAGCTGGCTGGATAATTTCCCCGTTCGTGGGCGTAAGGATTATCCCTTGTTGTTTGATAAAGAACTGAAACCTAAAAAAGCATATTGGGAAGTTGTCAATTTTTAAAGAACATCAATTACGAAACTCGTGATCTATCATTGAAATAATTTTTTGAGATTTGTCAATGCAAATATTGTATCGCTCTAAGATTTCAGTGATATTGGTTAACACACCCGCGCGATTGTAGATCGCGGGCGATGTCAACACTTTGTCAATATTTGTTGTTGAGTCGGTCAATCTGGCCATGTTATCATTGTACAGGTCCAGGAACTTTGCTTTTTGTGAAGTATAATAATCAGTGCTTCTTATTAAAGTAGGTATACTCTCCACATACATGTCCACTATTTCGTTTTGCAGAACCTCATTTTCAATATTTCCTAATCGGCCTGAAGATTTAAATCCCTCAAAGCGGCCATCGTTTGGTGTTAAACCAGTGGCATTAAATAAATAATCATCATACTTATCCAGGCTGTCCTTGTTTATTTGTTGATCTAATTTCAGGCTTTTCAGATAATTGAAACTTGCCTGGCTGTTTTGATACGATTCTTTATCTGCCTGCATTTCCCTTATATCCTTTCTGAGGTCCTCCCGCAGGCCGGTCAGAAATACTTCTACTTCTTTTTGCTGATGGGCATGTTCACTTCTTTCATGGAACCAGATGGAGAGACTGACAGCGAATACTATGATTATGATCTCCAGTAAAAATTCTTTGACCTTCGCCCAAATGTTGTGCTTTTTATCGCCCCAGATATTATATATTTTTTTAGTATGTTTAATTACTTCCTGTTCAGCCATCTGTTAGTTTTGAGTTGAATATACATCAGATACGGTGAAATTGAAAAGCAGCGGTGCATAATTTATTCGGTTTGATACGAAACCCGGCGTATGAACGTTATTATGTTACAACCCGCTATTCTCCGGTCCCACGAAATCAGAAATTCTTCAGAATTTAATACTAGTTTGTAATACGTTTTATCAAATTTCAACTAAACTGCATGTTAAGGAAACGTTGGTTTCGCCTGCTTTCAATACTTTTATTTTACACCTATTCGGCTGGCGCTCAATTCAATGATACGCTCGCATTGCCAGCTTTGGCTGCAAAAAATTTCACCGTCAATCTGAAGCCATCAGCGCCGGCAAAGGAAAATAAGATAAGCCTTAAGTCCTTTTACGTGCCAGCTGGTTTAATAACTTATGGGATCGTTAGCCTGGAGAGCCATAATCTGCGTCAACTCAATCACAAAGTCAGGGAAGAAATTTACCTGGAAAACCCACATAAAAAACTAGGTGTAGACGATTATCTTCAGTACGCCCCTGCTGTTGCTGTATATGGATTGAATTTCGCGGGTGTTAAAGGTTTGAATAATTTTCGTGACAGGACGCTTATTTACCTGATGTCGGATATCATCTTAAACGCTGCAGTTTCAGGTGGTAAAAAGGTCACCCGCGAACTTAGGCCCGACGAATCAAATTATTTGTCATTTCCGTCAGGTCATACTGCACATGCATTCGCATCAGCAGAGTTTCTTCGCCAGGAATACAAACATGTTTCACCCTGGTATGGTTATGCCGGCTATGCTGTTGCAGTTACAACCGGATATTTAAGAATGTATAATAACAGGCACTGGTTAAGCGATGTTGCGGCCGGTGCTGGTGTTGGAATTGCATCAACTAAAATCGCTTATTGGCTATACCCCAAGGTTAAAAAATTGTTTTTTAACAAGAGCAAATCAGAAAACATTATTATGCCTTCTTATAGCGATGGGTCTGTGGGCATAAATTTCATCCGCCGATTTTAAATCCCTGCTGCCCGGCCTGCTGGCTGAACTTCATGAATATTATTACGGTTTCGTTTTAAAATCAAACCGGAAATAACAGTCACTATAATTCCGACCATAAAGGCAGTTAAAAACATTACCAGTGCTGAGATAACAGGGTTTGCGAACATATTTTTTTCAGCTTCGATGGCCTTTGCCTTTACCTGGAACTCGCTTGCAGAAAGCGTTTTTTGCATTTTCTCTAACTCAGCCAGGTAATACTGATCCAGGAAATCCGGGTTGATGAAAAGTATATATAACAAATCAACAAGTGCAAAACCGATCGAAGGGAATAACGCTATAAGCGCCCCGACTTTTAAAGCCTTGACAAAATTGAGCCGGCCATGATTCACTTTATCCCGGTAGTAGCGGATGCCGGCAAATACAAATAACATTGACAGGATAATTCCTGAATATCCGATTACTTCCTGCCCCTCATAATCATTTGCCTCAGAACCGAAAACCAGCCAGTTAACCAGGAAAAATAAAACAATAAACACAGCACTGGACAAACCATAACGAATCAGAACTTTTTTCATAATTTTTGTTTTTTGGTCAGGCTGTAAAGAAGATGAAGAATCCTGAAAGTTCAGTTACACTTTAGTATGATTTTGTGATGCCGGGCACGAATTACTACTTAAGTATTAGTGTTCATCACCAAAAAACCATTGAATATTGCAAGCCAGGTTTCTATTGGATTATTTTCAATTGCTTTGCCTTGTTTATTGCATCTGTTCTTCGTTCTGCGTCCAGTTTTTGGAAAAGGTTGCTGACATGTTTTTTTACTGTATGAGCAGAAACGAAAAGCCTGTCGGCAATCTGTTGATTGCTTAGCCCCTCATTTATCAAAATGAGAATCTCAAGTTCCCTTTTACTTATACCGCTTTTTTGTAAAGAAGGTGTATTTTCTTCCTCATGCCCGGTGGCTTTTTCCGGGGGCATAGTAAACAACAGGTGGTCGGTTGTTTCAGCTTCGGGAGTCATATCACTTTTCGTGGTTTTGCTTTTCGGCATCTTCCGGCTTATTGCGATTCCTATCATCAAAAAAAGAAAACTGAAACCCGCTATCCAAAGTTCCAACTGGAAGTCAGGTTTTAGCCGGTTGATATTAACCAGACGGAACAACACGAGCAGGCAGAATATTAGCAAAGAAAAAGCTATCACAATGTCTCTCATGTCCTAAATCTAAGAATTAATGATGGTTGTTTTACAGGCTTTGCCTATGTTCAGTATTGACTGGTATTAGTTACATTTAAAGTCATGAAAAAATTAGTACTATTTACCTGCATTCTATTATTATTCACCTCCTTTCAGAAAAAAGGAATTACCTGGGTGGCGATCGGAGATTCTATTACTTATTTGAATGAACATCCTGATGAAACCGGGAACCGGGTCACCAGGGGCTATATGACGCTGGTGAAAGAAAAACTCCCTTCGATAAATTATATCAACAAGGGTTACAATGGTTGGACTTCAGCCGGCATTGGTGATAAGATAGAAGATCTGAACATTCCCACTGCAGATATATATACCATTTTTCTCGGTACCAATGACTGGTGGCAGGGAAGACCAGTGGGCACAATCAATGACTATCAAAACAATACAGGGACGAAAACGTTGTACGGTTCGTTCCGGGTCATCATCAATAAATTGCGTATTCTTAATCCCAAAGCAAAGATTATACTGATTACGCCGCTTCAACGTTCAGATTTCGTTTATATCAACAATATGAAAAACAATGCCTGGGGCTCATATAAAGAGAAAAACGGGCAGTTCCTGGCCGCCTTTGCCGCAGCCATCAATGACATTGGCAGGGCTGAAAAACTGGAAGTTATTGACCTTTACAATAAGAGTGGGATCAACCAAAAAAATATTGTGAATTTCAAAAGGCTTCGTGATCCAAAATCAGGAGAGTATAAAAATTTTAAATATCCCGGGTTTACTTCTGTTCCATTCAACCCGGAAACCGACGAATATCCATATCCCCATGAAGCAATTAATATGACCTATGATGGCTTACATCCCTCCGATAAAGGAAATAAAGTAATAGCCCGGATGCTCATAAAGCTCATGGATTAATTGCTGGATTCAAGCTGTTCTTGCTGCAATATCCGGAGGTAGTTATACGTTATCAATACTTGCCGCCAGCTGTTGCAATCCAGTAAATAACAAAAGAAACAATAGGACAAATAATGATCCTAAACAACGAAAATGCCAAAAGACCCAAATATCTCGATTTTCCTGGTTGACGATGATGCTTTATGTCTGAACCTCTATCAGCAGTTTCTTAAACAACTTGGATACACGCAGGTGCATCTGTATGACAATGGGAACGATTGCATCGAGCATATTTCCCGCCATAAACCGGAAATCATTTTCCTGGATTATAATATGGATGGGCTTAATGGCCTTGATGTGTTAAAACAAATCAAACAGATTGATCCTTCAATTGTCGTGATATTTATTTCCGGCCAGGAGGAGATCTCCATTGCCGTAACAACTATTCAACATGGCGCACTTGATTATATCGTTAAATCGTCACTTAATTCAGAAAAATTAAAAACAATAATGGACCGCGCTGAAGGATCAATTATTCGTACCGGTGCAGCCCCCAGGGCTCAACCATCATTTCTGAAGCGGCTGTTTTCATAAACCTGATCATCGCATTTTCACAATTTGGACCCGTAATTTTTTGCGGGTTTTTTTTGTAACATACTTTGATAAAAAAAATCCGCCCTCATGTATTAGACAAGGACGGACAGATATTATAAAAAGACATTCTTAAGTTTTCCTGGCATTAGTTTCCGACCATTACTTTCCGGACCATATTGAAGCCCGGCTTTTGCAGGCTTAGCAGATAAATACCTTTGTTAACAGATCCTGACAGGGGGATGTTAAGACCGGAGACGTTTATATCTACCATGCCCTGTTGTACGGTTTGACCAGACAATGTATTCAGTTGATACTGGAAGGTTCCACTCAAATTGTTTGTAAAACCATAAATCGATTTGAATGCCGGGTTTACAATTGCCAGTTCCGCGGATATAGTTGCATCACCCGAAACGTTTATCACCTTTGATAAAGTTGACCGGCCATCTTTATCAACGCTACGTAAACGGTAATATGTTGTTCCGGTTAAAGGTTTTGCATCAGAAAATTCATAAGCATCTATACCCTGGATGTTCCTGGCAGTTACAGAACCGATCCTGGTAAAAAGTAAACCATCGTCACTTCTTTGTGGTTCATGATGGCTAACGTTTACTTCGTCTGTCGTATTCCATTTCAATAATACAATGCCGTTATTTTTAACGGCAGAAAAATTCAACAAATGTAACGGAAGGATAAAGGCTATACTTCCAAAAGTGAAGGCACCAAAGGAAGAAATAAGATTTGATGAAATAGCACCGGTAGAACCTGTGCTTCCTGAAGCGGCCCCGCCAACCTGTGTCCAGTTTCCTGAAATATAGTTAGCTACCCGGATATCTGCAATGCCATAATTTGGCATATTGACTTTGGTATCATCCCAGTTCATATTTACATTGGCAGATCCACCACTCAATTTGTTGATTTGCCAGAATTCATTCGGATCAACTATAAAAAGCGGAGAAGTCACGTTCGTGGTATTAGTTGTTGCACCCATATATCTCGTGTTAAACACTGTTGCAGAAGAGATATTGCTAGCTCCTATTTTTCTTTCAATTGTACCATTACCTACCGGAAATGAAAATGCGGTGGTACCGCTTTTCCTGACCCAGCCATTCACATGCCGCGAGTCGCCATCACCGGTATAAGATGATCCTGCCTCATAGATAAGGTAGTTGGGAGTTGCTGATGTTGAAACAATACCTGAAGAAAATGTATGTACTGCAGCAACGCTCAAATCATTGTTTAGACGTACGCCAGCAGCATTATTTGTCACGAGATTATTGGTTCTGAAGACCTGCGTACCACTAATTTGTTGCTGTATGCTGCCATTAAGATACAATGTTCCTGCACCAGCAGCCATCGTTACCTGGCCGTTGGTAATATTCCGATTAACATACAGGCTACCATTATTTGTAAGAGCAGCCCCGGCGGCATTAGTCAGGGATCCATTGATATAAATCAGATCCGAAGCACCGGAAACATACAGCACTCCTGTATTCTGCAGATCAACCTGTGCCTGCAGATTATTGCCAATTGCAAAGGCGATGGTGGCAAGGATGATGTTTTGAAATGGTTTCATGGGGTTTAGAATATTTCTTGAATTTCCATCTTAATTAAGACGTCTCCATTGGGTCCCGTCAGATAAAACCTCTAGGAAATTTGTACCAGTGCTATTTATGTTTGTCGAAGTAGTCGATGAATTGGTTCTTACACTTTCTGACAACGTTATAGACCCGGTACCATGATTCAACAATTTATAAGTTCTGCCCGGGCAGCTGGTGGCGACAGGCAAGGTCCAATTAACGGCCGCACCTGTATTAATCACGACATAATCAGTTGCTTTTATTGTATAATCGCCCGTGCCCGAATAGTATGATACCGACAAAGATCCGTTTACTGACAAAGTTGAGTTTGGCGTTGCATTACCTATTCCAACATTACCTGCTCCCGTAATTCTCATTCTCTCTGCTGCTGCAGGTTGACTGGCTCCCGGAGTGGTAAAAAATATTAGTGGTTTATTGTTACCAAGATTGCCGAGTGTCATATCGTTACCGGCGCCATAGAGGTAAGTGTTATTTACTCCATTAAGAACTGGTATATTTCCAGTGACACCGGTACTATTGTAGCCACTCGAATTGACTCCCATATCGATGTAATTTGTTGTCTCGGTTCCATTATCAGCAGTAGCTACAAGATCTGAACTGGCTGCTAAACCGGCGGACCTGTTCTGAACATTAATCTGCAGATAATTATCAATGCTGCCTTTACCTGTCATCAGGTTATAAGAAGTGGTAGTGCCGGCATCAATAAGTAATTTTTCGGGATTCGAAACGTTGAAAGCATTGGATCCAACTGCCATTCTTCCGCTCTGCAATCTCATAATTTCTGACATGCCATTAACATGATGAAAGCTTTTAAAAACTATTGGCTCATCTCCATCATCACCAATAATGAATTCAAAACCGCCATTGTTACTGGCACCGGTTGATCCAAATTCAAAAAAGTCAGTACCGGCAGAGCTTCCCTTCACACGGAAGTTCCCGTTTACATCTGTATACATCTTGGGCTTATAAAAGTTAGCGGCGGTAGCTTCAAACTGGAGCGCAGAGCGGATATAAGTCACCTTCTCGTTATTGTCGTCATAATCAGTATATGCCTGTGTGAGACCAAGCGTCTGCCTCCGTCCGAACTCGAGATAAGATTGATTATTTGATTTAAAAATCATCTGTTTATCATCTGTTGTGCCGAGGAAATTTGTGGCCGCATTGATATTGCTGTTACCTGTCTGGCTCCAGCTTATACTTGAACTGGTCGGAAGAAAACTTACAATGCTCCAGTTAGTGCCGTTACTTACCACAGTAACAGTCTGGTATAAACCCGTGAGTGACCAGTTTGTTAAACCATCAATCGTTTCACTGGCTGTTGTAGCGATGGTAACTGTTGGAGTCGGGCCGGTAATGCTGGAATTTTTTACCTGGTAACTTCTGCCTGCAATGGAAGCTGCGGTTGGTAATGTAAGTGTAGCTGCCGTGGTACCCGTAAAAACAAGAACATTGTCAGTAATTAAAGCAGCTGTATTTGCAGTAAATGTTCTGTATCCGGTTGATAATGATCCTCTAACATCAAGTGTTGAGTTTGGTGTAGTTGTCCCGACACCTACCTGAGCAAAAGATTGAAAACTGCAGAAGAGCAGACATAAAGAAAGAAATTGGATTTTCATAGTCAGGTTGTTATTATTAATGGAATTTTAATAACGTTCACAATGACTTTTAATTGGACCATAAATAATCTGATCCTGAATTATAAATCCATTACCTAGTAAAAGCTAAGTGGATACATAGAGAGCGGTTGGCAGTGAGAAGATAACAGGTTGAGAATTGAAACAAGAAACGACTAGGGATTTTGCACGATCACAGGTGCAGGTTTCTTTTTGTTAGCGCGGTTGTAACTAAGTTCCCAGTTAAGACCTACTACAAAGTATCTTTCATTTGCGAAAGGATTAAAACTATATACCGGAAAGTTCCATTGTTTATAAGATAAACCAACCAATAGCCCAGGTTCTGTTAAAGTAGCTGTTCTGTAAACCTGTGTATTCTGCAAACTAATACCTGCATATAGCCAGTCAAGCGGTTGATAAGACAATTCCGACCAACTGAAAAAATAGTTATTCATTCGGCTATCGGCGTTTACGCTATACTGTGATTGTGATGAAAAATTAAACCCCCTGAAATCGAATTCTGTATTTAATGCGAGAGATCCGCCACGGCTTTTACCAGCCATACCACCAATCATCGGCGTTATCGAATATGTAAGGTTTCGTTCACCTGAAAAAGTCCGGCCTGCATATAAAGAAAAGGTATTTAATTCGTCGTAATTATAACGCGCTTCAGCATACCAGTTTGAATTGGTTTTGAAATGTGCTACAGGCATTAAAGTGTTCAATTGCCCTATACCCAGGTAAGAATATTGCTCAATCCCTAATTCATGTTGCGAATAAGCCGCAAAGCAAAGAATTTGAAAAAATATAGCAGTCAGGAGGCGACGCATATTTGTTGCTCCGGCTTTTTAAGCTCAACAGCATACATTTCACTTGTAAGAACATCTGCGTTTATCAAACGGTCAAATATAGATATATCTTTCAGGTAAGGATTCCATCCGAATACCAACTCGTTTATTGGCCGCCAGAGGATAACCCAGCTAAATACTTCCATAGCATTCTCAAATATTGAATGCATTGTTTCATTTGATATTGTAAATGCAGCAAGAATCAGATGGCAAATCACCACCATCGATAAACTGAAGCCAAGTAATTTATAAGAGCTTTTTTTGAACTTGGTAAACTGAGATTCCTTTATTGATTTCTGAATAGAGAAATGCCGGCGGACTGCATGTATTAAAGGCTCGACATATTTTTTATCGGATTCATTTTTACAAACAAGTTTATACCGTATTAATGAATATCTCTTGATCGCTACAATCGAGGACATGATATATTGCTCAAATTCCTGGTTTAGCTGCCGCTTATACAAAGGTGACGGATCGTGTATGTTGAAATATGAATCAATAGTATCTTCATCAACAGTCAGATATATGGTGATTTGTTTAAGTAACATTTGGGAAATCCGGATAACTGGTTTAGATGACCTGGTATTTTCAAATCCAATCGGTACAAAAAAGAGGACCAGGGCAATAACCTTAACAAACGAATACAGCTTCGATGTATTATAACCCAACTATGCTTTCTTCCCATACTAAGTGGAAATATCTACAACTAAACAACAAAGTTCAGGAAGAAATTATTATAGCTGCAATGGCACCAGCCTGAAGATCGCATGATGTCTTCAGGTGCCAGGTAGTCGCGTTGCTTTCGCGCTTTTACTTAAATATAAATGCCAGAGCATCATAGTGGCAATTGTCCTATAAGGTTTCCACCGCCCGCTGATTGCAAGAATCATATTCCTGTCTGCATCTGCTGGTAATAACTTTAATGATTTAAGGGCATTTACTGCTGCTAAATCACCGGAAGGAAATATATCAGCCCTTTGAAGCACAAACATGAGGTACACATCTGCGGTCCAGTTTCCAACACCTTTTAACTTTGTCAACTGCAGCCTGATATCTTCATCTTCCATGGCATCGAAAGTTGCCAGGTCCAGCCCCCCGCTGATAATCGCAGATGCAACATTTTTTATATAAACTTGTTTCTGCCTGCTGCAATAACAAGCCCGCATTTCCAGGTCTGTCATTGCAATTATATTTTCCGGTGTAAAATCTGCTACATGTTGTTTTAGTTTTTGAAGTGCGGATAATGCAGAGGCGAGCGACACCTGTTGTTCCAGGATGAAGTGCACAAGGGTCTCAAAATTATTCGGCCTGCTCCAGAGTGGAGGATAACCATAGCTTGCTAAAATAACTGCAAGATCCGGGTCTATCGAGCCAAGTTTATCGCAGATATCATGAAAGTTCCGGGTACTGAAATTCGTCGGCATTGATGATTTTAGATTTTCCTTTCATACCATGAAATTAACCATCTTAACTAAAACCCAGGCAATTTATATCTCCTTCACCTGGCCGTGTACTTTTATTAAGAGATGAAAAAAAGCCACGGCCTGATGGTAATATTCTGCGTTCACTGTTTAAATTCTGCAGAGAGCTCTTTGAGATTATTTAGTTCCTTCAGATCATTTTCAAATGCCGCCTTGTTGTGATTCTTAAAAGCTCCTGCTTTAAATGCAATAAAGTAAATAACAATTGTGATCATAACAATCAGACCGGTTTCTAAGAAAGCTTCCGAAACACTCTTGTTCTCAAGTTTCTTAGGTAAGAAAGAAAAAACTGTCAACACGCCACCTGTAAACATGATAATGCCAAACCAGGATTCTACTCTACTTTTCGTGTCATAAGCAGAAACAGTTTGTTTCAAAAATGATGACAGATCCAATTTATTCAAATCCGCAGGCAAGCTTTGTAAAGATTGTACAAGTGTTATTATCGTTATTGCAACTCCAAGCAGGAGCACACCATAAGGTATAAACTGCCAGCTATAATTAAAGTCAAATGGATTTCCGGCCAGGATCGCAATTAATAATGTCAATACTAAACACATAAGTAAAAGGTATAAAAAGTTACTGCGCCTGATCGCCGAGATCCGCGAGCGTGATCTTTCTTTAAGGATGCTCATTATCAGCTGATCACTTAATTGTTGGGACAAAGACAGTTTTTCATTGTACCTGGCCCATTCCATTTTCAGTTGTTCCACATTCATGTCAATAAGTTTTAAGGATTTTTGTCAATTTCTTTTTTATACGGTTTATCCTGACCCCGATATTGCTGATAGAAAGACCCAAAATTTCGCTCATTTCTTCATAAGAATTCTCATCCAGGTATAACATCACGACCGCTTTTTCCAGGTCATTAAGTTTGTCAATTGCTTGTTGAAGGGAGTGGTTATTATCTAAGCTGTCTGGGTCAAAAGACATATCAGGGATCTCAAATTCGAGGGCGGTAATTGACGACTTACCTACTCTTTTTGTTTCCTTTCTGAAATTTGAAATAGCTGTATTCAGTGCAACCTTGTAGATCCAGGTACTGTTGGAGGACTCTCTTTTAAAACCCGGGAAAGATCTCCAGAGTTGTAACACCACTTCCTGGAACAAATCCCGCCTGGTTTCAGTTTCATGGCAGTAAACATTACAAACCTTGAATATAAGGGCCCGGTGATCATTTATAAGATTGATAAACTCTTTTTCCATCAGCGATGATCGATTTAATTATTAGTCGCATCCAGGGAAGCTTTCTTACAAATGCCAATAAATAATTTGTTCCCTCAAATATATCGGCTATCCAAACAACGGGCTATATATTACTAAAGCATAAGTGTTATTCAATAAAAGTTATGAGAATTATATACCAGGGAAATAAAAGAGGTAAACCTGGCCATACTCAGACGCTGAGTATAACCCCGGGGATAGTACAATGTCAGTGAGAATAGTTACTTCTCAGGATAATCGGGAATATTAAGCCCCAGTATAATATTGTGTGAAGCGGTTTGGACAGGATTACTGGCATTCACTTTAAGAATACCGCTTCCACCACGGTTTTCGTGCCCCGCCCTGATTGAAGCAGTCAGAAATTTATCATCGTCAAAAACCAACTCGTCAATAAAATACTCATTATCAATATTTGGTTCCTTAACCAGTAAGTGTACATGAGCTGGAATATTTTCCTTTGGATATGGAACCGGGCGGATGGTATAGATCGCATAATTCCCTTCGTTATCAGATTTAACCCAGCCCCTTAAATGTCCATGACGTTTGGCTTCAGCAGGCAGTCCCGCTGCAGGCGAATAATATCCCTCGTTATCCGTATGATAATAATACACAATCGTGTTTGGTGCCGGGGTGCGGCCATCTTTCCTGAATATCTTCCCGGAGATGATTAATTTCTGGCCAGGTTCATTCCATCCGGCGCTGGTATCTTTAGAATCTATCCGGGTGGGTACTCCAGCCCACATCACTTCACAACCATCGCAGCGGCCACCCACAATCCTTTTGGATGTTGCTTTTTTATCTTCAGTTTTTTTTTGACTTTGAGCCTGGCAGGAATTAACAATAGTTAAGACTGAGATAATCAGGATTAATATAACCAGGGGGTTAATCAGGTAATTACTTCTCATAAAAAAGTATTTACCTCAAAGTCGGTGGAAGATCAAAAGCCGAAAAATCTATTTGATGAAACGTGCAAAATCCTACATAATCCGTTCATCACCTTTTCGTGTTAAACTGCCAATAACCCTCTATTTCTCACCAACTACCCGCTGAAAATTGCTAAAAAAAACTTCTGAGGTTTTTATAAAAAAACTTGTTAAATTTAGTATGTCCATGGGATGGACCCGAATAACCCCTCATATGCAAAGCAGTAAACTGATCTTATTGAAGTTCCTGCTACCGGGTGCTGTTGCATTAAGCGGATTGGCCGGGTCAGCGCTTTTGATTTTACTTTGCTTACCGGCTATCACCACATTGCTTTTCAAAAATACTAATACGGCTACCACAATAAAGTTGAGCCTTCGTCAAACCTGATTTGTTATCTATCAACATTTTGCTAAAACAAAAATTATGTTGATTTATGCAAATCGGCTTACCGGTATCAGCTATTGATAAAAACTTCCGCACCTGGATTCCCGGATAAATACGGCTGATTGGCCTGAACTAAAAGGTCCCTCCTTCGGTCCTAACCCTTATACATACGCGAAAACAAACTCACCAATTGATTAGTGGATTCCTTTTATCACGGCGGCGGCGCATCCGAGGTCTGTGAACCGGTTATACATATAAGCCTGTGAAATTCCGATTATTGTTTGATTGAATCATCACTAAACTCACACAAAACATGAAACACCTATCAGTCACTTCAAACAAATTTTCTAAGCCATTTTTTCCTGCTCTTTGCCTGTTAGTGATACTGCTGGTTGCCGGTAGTTGTCATAAAATCAAAGACTACCTTGAACCTGAGTTAAAAATCACGACTATTGCAGACGGTTTTGCCATTCCAATTGGCGTAGAGGCCGATCAATATGGAAGGATCTGGGTCGCAGAAATGGGTACCGGGAAAAACGATGGCAAAGTATCCGTCGTTACAAAGGATGGCAAAAAATACCCGGTATATACCGGATTTGATTCTTATAAAATTGATAACGGTGAAATCGAGGGCCCCGGACATTTGCTTATTTCAAATGGGGTGTTATACATCGTAGGTAGTCATAGTAAACTTTATAAAGTCAACCCATCATCTTATCAAACCGGCGACGCACCAAAAGATGCCTCCACATTGTCTTATGAGAATATTGGTGCTTTTGTGCTCGATTACGACTTTAAATACAAGATTTATGAAACACATGCATATGGCATCGTAGCAGGAGATGGCGGAAATATATATCTTACGGACGCGGCCTCAAACGCGGTGCTACGTCGCGCCAGTAATGGAGTACTGAGCATAGTTACAGAATTTGCGCCTATAGCTAACCCTACACCGGTAGGACCCCCACAGATTCACCAGGTGCCAACATCACTGTATTATGACGGGCAGAATCTGCTTGTTACAACTCTAACGGGCTTTCCTTTTCCGCAGGGCAAGGCTACAATCTACAAACTAAGTACAGGCGGGGCCCTGTCTGTATATCAGCCGGGCTTTACAACACTGGTTGATATAGTTGAAGGTGGCAGAAAAGGAAAACTCGTGATGGAACATGGTCAGTTTGGCCAGATGGGCTTTGTTCCAAACTCAGGCCGGCTCGTTTGGACAAATGGAAATTCGATGAAAGAGCTTACCGGGGGATTAAATACACCTGCTGGCCTTAAACAAGTGAATGATCATACCTGGTATGTAACCAGCACTGGTGATGGCAGCCTTTTAAAGGTCACTTACGATTAGTGGTTTCAAGCCGGGTATTAATTTGCCGGTTCAACTTTTAAACGTTTATAATCAATTTCAACAGCCCTGGCAGACTCTCCTGCCGGGGTTATGTTGTAAGAAGTGATCTGAAGATGATCAGGGTCGTCCTGTTTTAATTCTATTCTCCAGCCCCAATGCTGTGGCTCAGGTTCAAGGCTGGCATATGTGCCGGTAAATGCGATTTCATTGGTCGAATTACCCTGTAAAAACATGATACCGGTGCTCATATGAAAGCTGTCTATTAGAACAGATTGCCACTGGTTATGCCGGAGGTCATACCCATAGATAGCCATACCAGACAATGGTTTACCCTGGAAGGTGCTGGCATACTCATGCAAAGCGAACCGGCCCTCAAGAATTGAACGGATAGTTCCCGCAATAGGTGACTCATCTACGGGATCATCCCCTTCAAACCAGGTCCTGGCAGTTCCCTGCCACTGTCCTGAAATCCCAGATAATAATTTGTGTTGTCCATCTTTCAATGAATCGTCAAATTTTCCCATAACGAGATTTTATATACATGAATTTTTATATGATTTATAAATGTAAACAATATCTTCAATGGCATGTTCTTGGTGCTAAAAAAATCTAAAGCAAAAATATGAAAATAGGAAACTGGGAAGTTAACGGTTCCGCCATTGAGTGGAAAGGTAGTGGCCGAAACAGGTTTGTAATAGAAAAGAAAAGTCTCACTGAGAAAATTGAGACCGATGATGAGAACCTTTCCTTGTATAAATGGATTGTGCTCGCTACAGATGAAGAATGGTTAACTGAAGATGACCTGTATGATCTGAACTTTGCTTTCGTTTATGCCGCAGCGGAGGGAAAAGCCGGGTTCGATTACCAAATGTTTGATGAAACATTATCTTATCAGTACAACCAGCTGGAAGAAGAGGATGATGAAGATGAGGAAGATGATGATGACGATAAAGATGGTGATGGCGATGCGCCGACTGGTGGTAAATTGGCTGAACTTAAACAGCAATAAAAAACCGCTGAACGAGGCACTCTTATTTTAGTGCCCGTAAAGAGGAAATAAACTTACTGGTATTATAGTTGGCCATCCCTTCATGTTTATGGAACAGTTTCCCAACTTTATCGAATACCAGGGTGGTGGGCAATGTGCCGGAATAAAAACTATCCGGTGCACCGCCGGATGCACTATATAAAGGAAGCTGATACTGATGAGCCTGCAAATACTCAATGGCTTTGGTAAGGTCTTCATCTTCACTTACAAAAAGGAAGATAATATCTTTATCATTTTCAAATTCCTGGTAGAGCTTGCTAAGGGAAGGCATCTCCGCCCGGCAAGGAGGACACCAGGTTGCCCAGAAGTTGATAAATACAATTTTCCCTTTCAACGATGCTGATGACAAACTATTACCTGCGGTATCAACGAATGTAAGTCCAAGTTCGCCGATAGTTGATGCAGACAATGCCGGATGTTTATCTACCTGTGCATTAAACAAGCCCGTATGGATCAATTGTCGCATCATCCATGACTTTGCATCAGGCACAAAGATGAGCAGTAATATAAAGGTGATCAAAGAGATGTTTAATACTTTGCCACCATGTTTTTTTAACCAAACTGATCCTGGATTCATAATCTTACTTCAATTTATTAAACTAATATGATGATACCAGGGATTGATTCCGGCTTGCCCGGATTAATACAATCGCAACGGCAGATAGAACTTCTAGATAGTAATTTTAACAGCATAAGCATACTCCTTTTTCACAGATTCAGGAACGATTATTTCCAATCCATCGGGCGAATTTCTGAATTCAAGATTAAGATTGTTTCCAACTAATACAACACGCTCAATTTTTCCGGGATAATGGGTGGCATTTTCTGCAAGTGATTTAATCACCAGTTTATTTTCAAGCGGTGCACCCAATGGAATAGCATATAAAAATTTTCCCTTTTTTGTGAACCTTATATCTTCCCGGGTGAAAGGTTTTCCTTTGCCTTCATTAAATCCCTGTGCATTTATAGCAACAGCCGAAGCCATGGCAGGCCCTTCGCCGAACACTTTCCATGGTCTTGTACTGTAAATACACTCACTATATATACGCATCCATTTGCCTATTTCCTGAACAATAGTTCTTTCGTCAGCATCTATAGTGCCATCACCCCGGACCGGAACACTCAATAACAAATTTCCATTTTTACTCACAACATCAATCAATGTATGGATGACTGTTTGAGCGGATTTGTATTTATGATTTACAAACACACGGTCATCATAATGCCAGTTGCCGATACAGGTATCGGTTTGCCATGGTAAGGGCTCGATACTGTTGCTTTGCCCTCTTTCAATATCCCAAACCAGGCATTTCCGTTGTTCTTCATCAAGCACTTTGCCATTGATGACTGCCTGTACTGAACCTTTTCGAAATATACTTTTATTATACATATGCGCTGCGATCTTCAGGCCGGCATCGCTTACCGGCCATAAAGGCAAAGCCGTATCATCAAAGTAAAGCAGGTCGGGTTCATATTTGTCGATGAGTTCGATGGTACGTTTATAAAATTTGTCAATATAAACTTCTGATGGAGGTGATACACCGTCGCCCCAGTTCCACTGTTTATGAATCGTTGAATTATCAAAACTGTTTTCGCTGAGTGGATGACTTTGTGCATACAATTCCTGTGGATCAAGTCCATCCCACCATTTGCCTTTACCGTCTTTTGTTGTCAACGAACCGTCATAAGGGGTTCCGGCCTTTGGCCCGGTCTTATCGGAACGTCTTGAAGTTTCATACCAGCTCCAGGCATGAGAAGCATGTACGCTGGTGCCAAAATACAAACCATTTTTGCGGGCAGAGTTGGCCCATGCTCCGATTATATCTTTTTTGGGTCCGACACGTACCGAGTTCCAGGGTTGATGCGTGCTGTTATATAAATCAAGATTGTCATGATGATTGGCTAAGGCTACAAAATACTTTGCGCCGGCTGACTTATAAAATGAAAGCAATTCATCAGGTTTCCATTTGTCGGCCTTCCATTGATGTATTACATCTTTGAAACCAAATTGAGATGGATGTCCATATTTCTGAAGGTGGATCTTGTATTTATCCGTTCCTTCCATATACATCTCCCTGGCATACCAATCACCGCTTTCCGGTTGACATTGAGGACCCCAGTGTGCCCAGATGCCAAACTTTGCATCGCGGTACCATTCAGGAACTGAATATTGTTTCAGGGATTCCCAGGTTGGCTGAAATTCCATCGGAGTCATCCCGGTTGCTATTTTATTTATTGCCGCTGCTGATATTTTGTTTGAAACAGATAAAGATGCAATTGCACCTGCAAGGGATTTGACAAGTTTTCTTCTGTTCATAAGTATTGAATTGGGTTATTTCTTTGGAAAAGAAATGGTCGTACGCAGCCTTCGTAAAAAAGCTTCATCGAGATTAGTTTTACTTTTTACTGACACTATGGTAAGTCCGCTCCTGTTCTCAGCAAGTGTGGTGAAATATGCCAATTCAATGTTTGCATACCTGTCATGGGAATCTTTAACGTTGCTTCTTTTACCAAACAGGGCATCCGCTTCATCAAAAAAAAGTATGTTGCCACTTTTGTCGGCCTCATCAAAAATCTTTGTAAGATTTTTTTCAGTTTCACCAATATATTTTGAAACGACCTTTGAGAGATCAACCATCGTCGTTTCAACACCTGCCTGTGTGGCGAGTAAATTTGCAATGAGGATTTTAGAAGAAGATGAACTGCCGTCGAACAAAGCAATTATTCCTTTTGAGGGAGGGGGCTGATTGCCCCTGTCACGAACATGTGATTGCGTTACCAAAATATTCAGATCCTGAATTGAGCTTATCATATCCTGATCTATCAGCACATCATCATAAACAAGATCATGTTTTGGTAAGTCTTTGTTTCCGTGGATAGCCGAAGCAAGGGCAGTTTGCAGTTCTGCCGGAGTATTATAGAGTTTTTGCATAGCAATCTCAAAGCTATGAGATTTTAGCATGCGGTCAAATAAGGGAAAGCAGGAAGGAAAAAAGCTCCGGACCAGTCGATCCGGAGCCAGGTGTGTTAGTAACCGGGATTCTGAAACATTTGTTCAGGATCGAGCCTGGTTTCATTCAGGGGAATAGGGAAATAATAATCTTTCTCGCTGATATTACTAAGGGGTGAATTATTGTAGTCAGACTGGCTCTTTTGTTTGAAGTAAGCCACCAGTTCTGAAGGATTAAAAAATCTGACGAGGTCATGCCATCTGTGGTGTTCAAAGGCCAGTTCCACGCGCCTTTCATGAAGGATAGCCAGTTTTAGCGTAGGATACCTAGAAGCATAAGCCGGGATGTTCATCATTGCAATGTAGCCTGGCATACCTGCCCTGGTTCTCACCATATCAAGGTATGTGATTGCCATAGCATTTTCATTCAAACGCATATGCGCTTCGGCCAGGCAAAGAATAATATCGGCATATCTTAACAATATCCAATCGTTTCCACCATAACCCAGAGTTCCGGCAGTAGCACTTACATCGCGGAATTTTGTAATGAAATAATCCTGAACAGATGGATGTGCTGCATATTTAATGGAATATTCAGTACGTTTATCACCGGTTTCGAATTCTTTTCTCAGATCCGCTGAAAGCGTTCCGCCTACGCCTGTTGACACAACCAACGAGTTAATTGTTTCGCCACGCGCCTGGTTATTACGGGCTATTGCTGATGAATATGTTGGATCTCCCTGTTTATTTGAAATCTGCCATATGATTTCTGCATTTGTTGATTTTTTTGACACGTCAAATACATCAGCAAATGGTATATCAGCCAGGTTTGCAAATGTGCGTTGATTGTAGCATGCGAGGAGATATGTTTTTGCGTTGTTCAGATTTGCATTCGAATTTGAAACATCAACACCTGACGCCGCCATCGTGAGATATACTTTACCCAGGAGTCCGTTTGCTGCCTGCATGGATACGCGGCCCTTGCCGGCAGCAGGTTGAATAACAGGCAATGAACTAGTGATTACATCTTTCAGATCTGCTATTATCTGCTGATAAACGGTTTCCCTTGATTCACGCCTGGTGATTGCTTTTGCTTCGTCAGGGTTGTTCAGCCTTTCTGTAACCACTGGAACCTCACCAAATTCTTTTACCAGGTTGAAATACATAAAAGCCCTGATGAACTTAAGCTCAGCGATATACTGATTTTTGGTTGCTTCGTTCGAAAATGCAATTTTATCAATCTGCGAAAGAACAAGGTTAGCCCTTGATATAGGATTATACAATGCTACCCAATGGCTATACAGATAGGTGTTACTTGGTGATAACGCAAACGCAGTAAACTGAAATGGTTCACCATTGTTGGATTGATTATCTGTTGAATTTACATCATCTGAACGGTCGTCCGTCCAAGTGCCCGAACCCTCGCCTACAGCGTTTCCGGTTCGCAATGCCTGGTAAACACCACTTACTGCGAGGCTGATGTCATTTTCAGTCTGAAAATTTTTATCTATTGATATCGAATTCGGTGGATCCTGCTCAAGAAATGATTTGCTACAGGAAACTCCGAGCGTAAATGTTGCTATTGCAACGAAAAATATTTTTGATTTCATCTGTTCTTTTTTATTTGATTTGAGCCTGGGATAATCGAATGGTAGTTATTTACCTGATCTTAGAACACTACTCTGATTCCTGCATTGTATCCTCTTACAAGTGGATATTTACCATAGTCAACACCAGGAGTCAGATTGCTACCATTGTTATAGTCGACCTCAGGATTGTATCCCAGGTAGTTTGTAATTGTGAATGCATTATCAACTCCAACGTATAAACGAAGATTTGTGATGCCGATCTGCTTAAGTCCGTTTACATTTCCCAGACTATATCCTAAAGTCAGGTTTGTACATCTGAAATAGGAGCCATCCTGCAGATAATAATCAGACAAACGTGTACTATTACTTTGGGTTCCACCTCTTGAAGCGCGGTAATCATGACCGTTGCCCGGTTCTGATTCGCTCCTATAGCGATTTGTAAGTACCTGGTAATTATTACCGGAACCTTCCATATTCCTGATATAATAGTCCTGGCCATCAAGAACTTTGTTTCCCTGGGAGCCATTAAACGATGCACTCAGGTCAAGGTTTTTATAAGCAAATGTGAGATTAAACCCATAGGTAAAATCAGGATATGGCGAGCCAATTACATCTTTGTCAGCTTCATTTACAACACCATCACCATTGTTGTCGATAAAATAAAGGTCACCGGGGTTAAGTGGAGTACTTGAATAACCGACAGATCTTGGAGGTCCTTTCAGTACATATCCTTTTGGAAACGACCTGTTGTTCGCGAGGTAGACGGCGTCATCGGCAGCAATATTAGCCATATCCGACGCCCTTACCATCCCTCCGACTTTCAATCCATAAAACATACCAATTGGCTGTCCTTCCCTTGTGACGTGAGTTACATATGATCTTTCTGCGCCAGCCCTGAAAATTTCACTCGCTCCATCAAGACTTTTTACTTCATTTTTATTGGCCGTGATATTACCACTGACATTGAATGAAAAGTCTTTGGTGCGGATTATTTTAGCATCCACCTGGAGATCAAATCCATTGTTCCTGATATCGGAATTTTTCAGATTGGTCAATACGGTAGTAGTCCCGGATAAGGCAGAAACATTTTTTTCATAAAGAAGATTGAAAGAGCGGCCAACATAGTAATTGGCAATGATACCAATCCTGCCGTTCAGGATAGTGATGTCTGTTCCAATATTGTATTGGGAAGTCGATTCCCAGCCAAGTTTATCATCAGCCATTTTTCCGGCCCAGGTTGCACTAACGATGTTGTTTCCAATCACTGTTCCACCTGGTTGAGCAAGAAGTTGCAGGTATTGATAGTTGCCAATATTATTATTACCACTAAGGCCCCAGCTTGCCCTGAGTTTTAAAGTTGACCCGGCACCGAGCCAGTCATTGTAAAAGTTTTCGTTTGAAATGTTCCAGCCACCTGAGACAGATGGAAAGACGCCATAACGGTTCTGCGGACCAAACCTGGAGGATCCGTCGGCACGGATGGAGCCGGAAATATAATATCGCTGATCATAGTTGTATAAAACCCGGCCAAGATATGATACCAGTGTAGTGGTAGATTTGCCTGTGTTACCGTTTAATAGAAAGCTACCGGCTGCCGCACCCTGGGCAGTAATTTCCGGAACAAGGTCGTTACTGAAATTTTTTGCTGTTACGCTTGTAAGATCAGTATAAGTTTCCTGTGCTGTGTAACCGGCCAGGGCATCAATACTGCTTTTTCCAAATTTCTTATGATAGTTCAATGTGAATTCTGCAAGTTTGTCCTGGGTTTCCAGCGTCTGGCTTGAAGCTTGTGCTGCTGCTATTGCCTGGGCGGACCCTGGCGGATTTTCACCACTGCTTAACGTGGTCGGGTAAAAATATTCGTACTTCTCATTATAAGTTTGTAAACCCAGGTTCACTTTTGCAGTTAGCTGTGGAATTATTTCGTAAGTAACATTACCGTTGAATGTGGATCGCATACCCTTACGCGTTATATTAACCTTTTCTGCCAGGGCAACAGGGTTCTCAATACCCTGGAGGCTATATGTAAATCCATCAAATCTTTCCGCGGCTTTGCCAAGTTGTAATGAACCGTCAGGATTATATACAGCAAATATTGGCATCATAACCAGCGCTCCCAGTATTGGTCCCTGGTTGAAACGTCCTTCCTGTACTTCGCGTCCGTTTGTGTTGGTCACTGAAGTACTGGTACTGAATTTCAGCTTTTTACTTATTTCGCCGTCAATGTTTGCGCGGAAGTTTATGCGTTTCTGATAAGTTGCGGTTAAAATTCCCGGCTGATCCTGGTAACCCCCGCTGATCGCATATCTTACTCCTTCCTTACCACCCGAAAAAGACAGGCTATGTCTTTGAACAAGTGCTGATCTGTATAACGCATCCTGCCAGTCTGTATTAAACTCCGGGGTGATCATTTTTTGAGAAGGGAAATCATAGATGGCCTTAATTATAGTGCTTCCGCTACCACCACCTTTTGCAATACGTGTGTTATTATCATCAGAATAATAACTATCATTCCAGGTAACACCATTAGCAATGAGGATATCTTTATAGCTTCCGTTACGGCCATCAATGAAAAGCTGTGCGAATTCTGACGAATTCATCAGCTTCACTTTTTTGGCAAGTTCTGTGACTCCTATCTGGTAATTATATTGTAATGTACCTTTTCCAAGTTTGCCGCGTTTCGTAGTGATCAACACAACCCCGGCTGATGCCCTGGAACCATAAATAGCTGCTGAAGCAGCGTCTTTAAGTATCTCTATAGATTCGATGTCATCAGGATTAATAAAAACATCATTACCTGCTGTATTTGGATTATAACCTCCTGTACCGGTGCCTCCATTTCCGGGACCGCTATTTATATTTCCACCGACAGCATAGCCATCGATCACGTACAACGGTTCAGAGCTCGCATTGATCGAACCTATACCTCTCACACGGATTTTTGTTCCCGCATAAGGCGCTCCACTTACCTGTGAAACCTGTACCCCTGCTACCTTTCCTACCAGCGCCTGGCTGAGTGTGGGCGAAGACAGGTTTAGTTCACTTGACTTCACGCTTGAGATAGCGCCGGTAAGATCACTTTTACGTAAGCGTTGATAACCGATTGATACTACTTGTTCGAGTGACTGAACATCTTGTTTAAGGGTTAAACGAATCGAATTGTCTGCTTTGGCAGTCAGCTCCTGCGACTCAAAGCCTGATGATGACACAACAAGGATAGTTCCCTCTTCCACTTGTAAAGAGAACTTACCTGACTTGTCTGTAATGGTTCCCTGGTTGCCGGTTTTAGCACTTATGCTTACTCCCTGCAAAGGCAAATTTTTATCATCTGTGATTGTTCCTGCTACTATGACCTCCGCAAATGGGCCGGAATCTGTAGGATCACAAAATGCTGTACCCGGGATAATTAGCAATGCCAGGTAAAAGAAAAAAGAGACAATGGAATAAAATCTCACTTGCATGGTTGTTTTAATTGGTTGGTTAATATTTATAATTAATTTTTTATGGTCATCATATTCACATTGTTCTTTCTGGATGATGAAACAGCAATTGCTTTTCCATTTTTATCCAGGAAAGCAAAACCTTCCAGCTCATCAGCGCGATCAGTATCCACCACTTTAACTACATATTCTTTTCCAGTCTCCAACGATTTTGAGAGATCAAGAAAAGTGAGTCTCCACCGGCGCCCTTCGATCTGGTTCTGAACCAGCACAACGATATTTTCTCTGCCCTCAATAAAATGTATATTCTGAACCCATGGTGAACAGCTAAATTTCTTAAAGACAACATTTTTCTGAGATGTTGAGTCAGCTTTGCTGAGAGCAACAGGATCATACAATCTCACTTCGTTGTTTTTGCCCCCATAATCAGCTGTTGCTACATACCATTTATTTTTATATTTCACGTATTCGGGTCTTGTACCCTGAACACATGCATCATCACTTATAGTTCTTTTAAGATTTCCGTCCAGCGTTCGTGTTTTTTGCAACCCCTCCCAGTTTATATGATAAATAACAGCCTTCCATAATGTGCCTTCCTTATTCAGGCGGATGCTGTTGCCAATAAAAACCGGCTGACCTGGTTGATAAGCAATACCTGTCGGATGATTGATAACATCAGTATCATTCATGGTTAAACGGATTTCATTATTTACGCGAACAAGGCTGTCGTCTTTCATTTTATATTCCCTTATTACACCGACTTCACGATCACCGTAAAGAAATATTCTGTCGTTTTGAACTGCAATCCCCTGGCAGGCACCCGTTGAATCAACGGAGAATGACCGTTCTATAGGGATATTAATATTTGAATTGTAATAGCCAGTGACAATACTTATTGCCAGGATTAATAACAGTTTCATTAAACTTTTTTTAGCAATTTGTATTGAATAATCTCTTATACAGCTTTCATTTCCATGCATACCTCACTATTATTTTCTGCTATAATTACAGTCAATAAACGAGGTGACACAGACTAAGATGACAATACTACCGTCTGGTAATGGGGCAAGCAATAATTTTCAGGTATGACCTGATACTGAAAATCCGACAACAATCATCTGACAGGCAATGGAGTTAGTAACAGGGATAGTGGGTATGCATAAGCTTAAGGGTCCATCGGCTCATTTGGATCAATATGCAAGGCTTCAATCAATGGATAAAATTCAAGAAGTGTTTCGTTTAATCTTTTTCCTACCTTAAATGGTACATGATCCAATTCTTTTTGACAACGGGCCGCCAATGTCGTTCCAATGCTAAAGCTTTGACCACGGGTAGTACAGGTTAATGCAACTTTTTCAAAGGGGATACCATATCGGAACATCAGCCTCGCTGCGTTTCGCATATTTGTTGTGGTATGGCGCGCATGGGGATCAATTATGATAGCCGATTCAGGAATGCCAAGTTCATGTATAAGGTATTGCTTCATTTCAATTGCCTCGTTGAACTTAGTCTTATAAGGATGAACTTTGCCGCCTGAAGGAATGATATAAGGTGCAAGTCCTTTTTTATATTCGATTGCGGCCAACTGGCATCTCACAATTGCTTCGGCACTTAAGGCTACACCTGGATCTCCGGGCCCGGCGCCTGGTACGAGAATCACCGAATAAGGAAATTTCTGCCAGTTAGTTTTAGCTATGGTTTCAAAGGCTGCCCGGTTCTCTCCAACCTGCATTGGCTCAAAATCAGCTGCGAGGGCCCTCTCATTCATTTCAATAAACCTTAAAGCGAACTCGAGCGGCAAAGTATAAAAAAGGGTACGATCAGAATGCTTTTCATTGCTCATCCATGCAGTATTGTAGATAAGGCCTGCATGACCGGCTGTAACCATTGAGGTGTCTTTTTGATCTGCTACGTGCAGGCTAATCGAATCAATATTTGGGTAGTTTGGCTTTAGACCGCCCGCATAAACTCCGATAGCAAAATTGATCCCGCGCGCATCCTGTTCCCAGGCTTTAACAAGCATTTCTTCGGGTTTCAGCTGCTGATACAAGATATATGTGCCGGAAGGAATCAAATCTGTTTTAACCAATGAAGCCAATGGACTACCAGGGCTACATAATAAAGACAGTCGCTTACTCACCTGCTCAATCTCAGCGTTGCTAAACTGAAGTGTAGAAACAAGACAAGCTTTATTTCTTCCACATGTTTTAATAGCAGCGAATAAAGACTCTTTTTTATTTTTTGTAATTTGTTTCAATTCGGTATCTGTCGACAATATTGAAATCAAATCGGCCCTCTCAGAAAAAAGGGTAAGCAAATAATAATTTTTTGATTGCACAAAACCGCCATAAGTATGCAGCTTGTATTCCTTAACTGGCCTGACTGGCAAGTCTGGACCGATAGCTAATGTTTTGTTGGGGTGAAGATTCCCGGCATTATCTAGGCCTGTTGATAAAGAGCCTTTTGATAAAGAGCCTGTTTCGGCAACTAGATGTTCACCGGCGACTGGTGTTGACTGGGATTTAACAAAAGAATTATTGAACAAAAGAACACTGAGAAGTAAGTATTGCTGTAAAACGAAATTCGTGCGCATTAATTAAAAGTTGATGCCGCAAAAGTAATTTCAACAACGCTACATCAAGAAACATTAATACGACTTAATGATTTGATATCGAACTGATCATTATTTAATAACAAATCGGTAACGGTATGGATACATGTTCATGCTAACATCCGGATGGCATAATTGATTTATTAAAAAGCAGGGATTTGAGTAACCAGGAGTTTAACAGAGACTGGAATAAATAACTGGTTCGTAACGGAGATTAGGATAAATAACGGGGATTATAGTAAATAAAAAGCTTCCAGAGCAATGCAATGGAAGCTGATAACAATATGACTATGTACGGAGGGAATACTAATATCTAGTTCGCAGTAACTAAAGGAAGTTCAAGGACCTCCTTCTTCTTATCACTCTTTTTCTGTTTTGGCAAACCGGCTGTTAAAACCCTGGTGGCTTTTTTCACTTTCCGGTTAAATTTTTTTTCGCCAAGAGTTTCCCTTAGATCCATCAGGTTTTTTGCAATTGTAGTTGCAATGTGTTGACGTAATATCTGTTTTTTTGTTTTTTTCTTTAATTCTGACATAAATTCTTGTATTGATTGCTTACAAACTTAACGATAAGATAATATACCTAATGTTAAGTTTTCACCTTTTTTTTAATCCTAAGCTTAATATGCAGGTCATATTAGGATAGTAATTTCACATTTTATGGCAAGCAATCGTTAAACGGCGTTCTGTTTCTACGGGATGCCTTTTTTTATTAGCAAAACCCAGGGTTGGAAGCAGGTAACTTAATATACAGGTTATATGGGAGTGTTAGATTTGCATTCTCATGTGACTTAAATTTATTTGGCTGCCTGTTTCTACAGGCGGCTTTTTATTTTAACACGGTGTACAACAATCTGTTTCCTTGAGCTAATGCCGTTCTTCAGCTAACAATCTGATCGCATAAACCAAAGCTTAAAGTCATTCCCGCTCCTCCAAGACCATCGCCAACTATCAATTCTCCTTCCTGGTTTTGAGAAACCATAACATGTATTCCTGACTTGAGATATTCAGGATTTGTCTGCAAAAAACGTGATTGCAGATCTTTCAATGAAGGTGCTGACTCAAAAAAAAGGAAATTCCGATTATACTTCTGATTCTACTTACGCAGAAATAATGACTGATGGGATCAATCAGAAAATAGAAAATCAATCGGAAAGAAAAAATTAACACGCATAAATTATTGGTCATGAAAAATACTTCATGACATTCTATGCTATACCGATTAAAATGCATGCAAAAAAGATTAAACTTTTTCGTGCGGATTCAATCAGGACAAAAATGCGGCTTAGGGGAATGCGTTCTGGAAATGCAAGTATCAGGAAAGTTGCGCTTGCAGTTTATTCGCCAGCTGCAGTAGTTCATCAGAAGTGAAAGCTGTTAGCGGAAGTATGCCTACAGCTATTCTTCTTAGCTTGGTAATTTGCTCTTCAGTTAAAACACTTAAATACTGGTATAATTCCAGGTAATCAGTCAGCGTTGGTTTTGTTGAATTGGCGATCATATAAAATGATTGAAGCCGCAAGTAAATGAATAATCGGAACCTGCAATATTAATTCTGACAAAAGTGGATAAGTTCTTTAAAGGGTGCATATCTTATAATCTTTTGTTTTTCAACAATAGAACACATTATTAAAATAATTATACTAAAGTAAGTAACTGCCAGCTGCAAAAAACCAGCCGCTTCGAAAATTGAAAATTTAATGAACCTTGCGAAGGTAGCTGGTGATTACTGCCCGATAAGGTTTGAGATCGACCAATGATATTTAACTTTGGAATTCAAGTTAATTGTGAACCAACCCAAAGCGCATTGGCCAAAAAATAAATTAATAAGATTGACATTTCATGGACATAGAATCATTCCGTAATTACTGTTTATCACTGGCAGGTACAACTGAAGAATTTCCTTTTGGGCCAGATACCATCGTTTTCAAAGTGGGTGGAAAAATATTTGCACTTGCAGGCATTGAAAACTTCGATAGCATAAATCTTAAATGTGATCCGGAACTCGTAACAGAACTAAGGGAAAGATACCCGGCAGTACAACCAGGGTATCATATGAATAAAAAACATTGGAACACAGTTCTTATGGATCACACAATAGCTGATTCTATGATAAGGGAATGGATAAAACACTCTTACGAGCAGGTGGTCGCAAAACTTCCAAGAAAAAAAAACGGTTGAAGATCTCAATTGTTCTATAGAATTGTAAACTTCTTCGAATGATAATCGTGTAATAAATTGTTGTCAGGAGGAAGTTCCGTAATCAGGTAATCTATTTCATCCAGGTCAGCAATCTTCATTTGCATTGACGAATTGAGTTTCTCAGAAATTGTAAGTACAGCAATATTCTCTGCGGCCTTTAACATGGCCTTTTTTACATGTACCGTTTCCCAATCAGAATCCGTAAGCCCGTTTTTTATATCAATTGCGTTGATCCCAAGTATACAAAGATCCGCCCTGATACCAGCCAATGATGCATATACATCCCCGCTTACCACCATTTGACTGTATGTAGAAACGCAACCGCCGATCATTATCGTTTTGATATGTGGTTTATCTAACAGGCTCACAGCAGTAAGGGGGTTAACAGTGATGAAGGTGGCACGGAAGGTATCGGGTATTCGTTTAATAAATTCCCTCACGGAAGTACCACCACCGGTAAGCACAATCATCTCGTCTCTGAGCAATGCAACGGCCTTATCTGCAATGATGATTTTATCTGCCTGGGCATAAGTTTTCGCTTGCTGGCCCACGTGATATGCCGCAGTCATTACCCCTCCTTTGATACGAATAACCAGTCCTTCATCTGCCAGTTCGTTTATGTCACGGCGGATAGTATCTTCCGAAACATCAATTAGTTTCACAAGATCTGCAAACATCAGGCGGGTGTGAATTCCCACTTGCCTGATTATAAGTTGTTTTCGTTCTTTTTTCTGAAGCGCGATTGGGGCTTCAGCCTTGGAAACTGAGTTACTTGGCATAGTTTAATGGGCAATCTAGCAATCGTTGTCAAAGCCACCGGCGGCCGTGTTATGGTCGCGATTCTCATGCGGGGAATCACTGACAATTTATTCAATTATTCACACATATATAAAAAAAAACAAGGACCCATAGAAAAATACTGCCGGCGATTTTTAGAATAAATTTTACTCATCTTTGAAGCAGGAACTAACAATTATTCACAACCTCGTCAATACTAACTAATAAACTGAATTAATGACAATGGAAACTAAAACAGCAGATAGCCGGCTTGAACAACTTGGACTCGAATTACCTCCCGCACCAACACCGCTTGGAGTTTATAAACCTTATCTCATCGACGGTAAATATCTTTATCTCAGCGGGCATGGACCGGTACAAAAAAACAAAAGCCTGATAATTGGACGTATCGGTCAGGATCTGGATAAGGACCAGGGAAAGCTGGCCGCAAGGCAGGTAGGCCTGGCAATGTTATCCACTATAAAGACAAACCTTGGCAGCCTGGATAAAATTAAACGGGTTATAAAAGTGCTCGGGATGGTAAATTGTACCAGCGATTTTCTTGCGCATCCTTATATCATAAATGGATGCAGTGAATTGTTTGCTGCAATCTGGGGAGACGAAAACGGGGTTGGGGTGAGAAGTGCTGTAGGCTTTGGCTCATTACCTGATAATATTCCGGTTGAAATTGAAGCAATGTTTGAACTTAATTAAAATTCATAAAGCCAACTATTCAATCAAAAGTCAACTATTCAATCAACCAGGCACATTAACACAAACAATTTTCAGAAACATAACACAATCATGTTTATTATAGATGCCCACCTTGACCTCAGTATGAATGCCATGGAATTGAACAGGGATCTGCGGTGGAGCGTAGACGAAATCAGGAAAAGCGAATCAGGAATGACTGATAAACCTGACCGGGGAAAAGGTACCGTGTCTTTACAGGCATTAAGAGAAGGAAATATTGGTATAGTGGTTGCAACACAGATCGCGAGATATGTATCACCCGGAAATCCATTGCCCGGCTGGCATTCACCGGAGCAGGCCTGGGCTCAGACTCAAGGCCAGCTTGCCTGGTATAAAGCGATGGAAGCAAAAGGTGAAATGCAGATGATCTCAAACCTCCATGACCTGAATGCACATCTTGATTACTGGCAAACTGACCATCGTTCATTAAAAAAAATTGGTTACATACTCAGTCTTGAGGGTGCAGATTCTTTAGTGACGATCGATCATTTGCATATAGCTCATAACTATGGGCTTCGCGCTGTAGGGCCCGCGCACTACGGCCCCGGTCGGTATGCGAATGGAACAGATGCTACCGGTCATCTGAACGAAAGTGGGAAAAAGTTGATCTTGGAAATGGATAAGTTAGGAATGATACTGGATGCGACCCATTTATGTGATGACGCTTTCTGGGACGCGCTCGAAATTTATAGTGGTCCGGTTTGGGCCAGTCACAATAATTGCCGCAACCTGGTTAATCATAACAGGCAATTCAGTGATGATATGATCCGTGCCCTCATACAAAAAGGTGCGGTAATCGGGGGAGCGCTTGATGCCTGGATGATGGTTCCTCATTGGCAAAGGGGTATTTCAACACCTGAAGCTACTGAATGCAATCTTGAAAAATTGATTGATCACCTGGTACATATTTGTAGTATTGCCGGAAATACAAATCATATAGGTATTGGTACTGATCTGGATGGTGCCTTTGGAAAAGAGCAATGCCCATATGACCTTGAAACTATAGCTGACTTACAAAAAATTCCCCACCTGTTAAGCAGGCGGGGATTTAATGACGTTGACATTGAGAAAATCATGCACAAAAACTGGCTCATATTTTTGAACCGTGCATGGAAGGATTAATTAGTCCAGGCTATTCACCAGGTTTAATTAACCCCACCCTTTCTTGTAGCTTTTGTTTGTTTTGGCCAGGCCATAGGTTCACCGGTTCTTGGATTTAGTCCCATCACACGTTTGTCGCGGGAAGTGGTAGCCGGATCTTCACTGGCCATATATATGAGTATTGCAGTGAGGATTGCATTATTTCTGACATCGTCGAAAACAATCTTATCATAGGTATCCCGGTTTGTATGCCATGTATAAGTGCCATATGACCAGCTTGTTGAACTCAATGAAAACGCAGGTGCTCCAACTGCAACAAAAGACGCGAAATCGGAACCTCCGCCGCCGGGTACACCGGGAAAAGTAGTTTCAATCTGCGTGCGAATATCAGCCGGAACCTTAGCAAGCCATCTGCCCAGATAATCGTATGAATTGATAAATCCCTGGCCCGATAAGTTTACAACCCGACCTGTTCCATTATCCTGGTTAAATAATACCTGCAGTTTGTCAACAACTTCCGGATGATTCTCCACAAAAGCCCTTGAACCATTAAGGCCTTGTTCCTCAGATCCCCAATGACCCACAAGTATTGTTCTTTTTGGATTCGGATATATCTTCTTTAATATGCGCATTGCTTCCATCATGGTAAGTGTTCCGGTACCATTATCGGTAGCCCCTGTTCCACCATCCCAGGAATCGAAATGGGCTGAAAGCATTACATATTCGTCAGGTTTTTCTGAGCCACGTATTTCCGCAATTGTATTAAATGTGGGAACCATACCAAGCTCTTTTGAATCGGCTCTTACGCTAATTTTTGGTTTTACTCCTGATTCTGTGAGACGGTAGAGAAGACCATAGTCTTCAAGGGAAATATCAACCGTCGGGACTTTTGTGGTATAGGCCCCAAAGATTTTATTGACCCCGAAACCTGAAGACCAGTTACACATAACTATACCCAGGGCTCCTGCTTTTTCGAGCGCAGCAGGCAATGTTCTTGCATTGTAACCAGTTTTGGCAATTCGTGCCCGCCATGCTTCTGTTTGAACAGCACGGTTTTTTTTCATTTTTTCTACAGACTCTTTGGTACCAAACTCTTCCCAGTTATAGTCGGGACGACCAGTTGGCTGGTTCATGGATATCATCACGAATTTCCCTTTCACAGAAGGTGTCCATTTATTGAAAGCAACACTATCTGCCAGGTCTGGAATTATTATAAGTTCCCCGGTCACTGCCTTTCCCCCGGTGGACGGACTCCAGGCAAGTTGCATCCCTTCGAGCGATTTAACCCGGGGATAAATCATATCAATATGACTTGCGCCTCTTTCCCATCCGCGCCATTCACCCCATTGTTCATTTTTGGCAGTGATCCCCCAGGTTTTGTATTTAGCTATTGCCCAGTCGTTGGCTTGTTTCATTTGGGGTGTTCCAACAAGCCGCGGCCCGATACCATCTATAAGTTCGTGAGCAAGGTTTTCAAGCTGTGAATTAGTCGTTGCCTCCGCAACGATATTTCGTACCACAATCGAGTCAGGAGTTTGCGCGGATATGTGAGCGCACGAAAAAGCGATACAAATTAATGCAGTGATAAAAGTTTTTCTCATTTCAGAACTGTTTGGTTTTTGTGCTTTGTATTAGCGAGGAAGATAAATCATTTTCGGATCGGCACTGCCTCTCTCCCAAAAATTTATGGCTCAAACAGGCTTGTTGGTTCAGGGCTCATGAGATAACTTTTCTTTAGGGGGAAATTTACGGTCCACTCATCGTTAAAAAACGAATCCGGATAGTATTTATACCTGTTTGGGAAAAACTGTCCCAAAACCGGAAATTTTACAGATTCTAGCTCTTAAGTATTTGGCTGATTATTAATAAGTTAAATCTAAAAAAATGATCGGTACACGGTTTGGCAACTAGACTGTACAAACCGATACCATGAAAAAGATCTACCTCGCCCTGATTTTCCTTATAAGTTCCGCAAGCTTGTTCTCTCAACCTTACATGGTCTTTACAGCTCAAAAAAGCGGAACCTGGAATGATTTGTCTGTTTGGAACATTACTCCCCGCGCAGATGGCATACCTAAATCTAAGGTCATAATTCCTGCTTCATATTTAATAACAGTAGATAATGGGGTTAACGCCTTCGGCCTTGGTAATGCTGATCTTAATTTATTCGGCACACTAACTATAATTAATAACACCAACATAATCCTTGGACCTGGAAGTACAATCGAGGTTTTCGGAACAGGATCGATTGTTGGCAATAATGCAACCCAGTTGATCACCTTAGGTGGAGTGGTAAAATATGATGGATCTAAAGACTTCACTAAAACCGGCGATTGGATAGCTAGCTCCCTGACAGGCATTTCGCCTTTTGGATTTGTTTCGACAGCAGTTCTGCCGGTTAAAATGATAAGTTTTAATCTTACAAAGAATAACAATGATATTCTGCTAAAATGGATCACCGCTTCTGAAGTTTCAAACGATTATTTCTCTATCGAGCGCAGCAATGATGGTTCCGCGTGGACAGCAATCGGAACAATTAAAGGTGCATCTAACACAAACTCAAACAATACCTACACTTTCACTGATAAAAATACTAACGCAGCTATCATATATTACCGCCTGAAGCAGGTTGATAACAAAGGCAGCTTCAGTTATTCTGAAGTAAGAAAACTTGCAACCAGTGTTGAAAATACTGCCAAAGTTTACCTGGTCAATAACAGCATCAGGGTTGAACTTGCAAACGCTTCATCCGACAATACAATTGTTACTGTACTTCAGTCAGGTGGTAACCTGTTAGCGAGAAAATCTTTCAATGATGTCAAAACGCTGTCAGTTGATCTTAAGGCAGGCTGCACTGGTGTGGTGTTTGTTAACGTGAGCGATAGTAAACAATTGAATCAAACGGTTAAGTTGCTTTTTTAAACCAACCGGGCCTGGATCACGGCCTTGATTTTCGATATTTCTTACCGGGCAATTTTGCCCGGTATTTTTTTGGTTACTAAACAAAATCCATTGTTAATTGAAATCAGTATGTTTGAAACCTGATCTATTGCAACCAGTATTTGAAGGATGCAGTGTGACGTTGTTTACAAAGATGAAATAAAATATAATGATGGGCATCCATATCTACGGGGATTCAAAGCAGGCAGGAATTGAATCTGGAAAACAAGGCGCCAGATTTATCAGGGAAGCCATAACCAACAGGGGTTCGGCAAATATTATTCTTGCTACTGGTACCAGCCAGTTTGAAACACTTAACCAGCTGAGGTCTGAGAATATCGATTGGAGCAAAGTATGCCTGTTTCACCTGGATGAATATATAGATCTTCCTGTTACCCATCCGGCCAGTTTTCGCAATTATCTGATTGCCCGCTTTATTTCAAAAGTTAAAGACCTGAAAGCAGTTTACCTTATTAACGGTGAAGCTCAACCAGCTGAGGAATGCATAAGATTAAGTAAATTAATCATTGAACATCCAATTGATGTGGCTTTTGTTGGAATCGGGGAAAACGGCCACCTGGCCTTCAATGATCCGCCTGCAGATTTTGACACTAATGAGCCTTATATTGTAGTGGAGCTTAATGAAGCCTGTCGCCGCCAGCAAATGGGTGAAGGCTGGTTCGCTGACCTTTCTGCTGTTCCCGGCAAAGCGATTAGTATGTCAGTAAAACAGATAATGAAATCAACTAAGATAATTTGCACTGTTCCAGATAGCCGCAAGGCAGAAGCTGTTAAAAACAGTCTTGAAAACGCTGTCAGTAATTTATTTCCAGCTACCATTTTGCAGGAACATCCGGATTGTCATTATTATTTTGACAGATCATCTGCTGCGTTGCTTTCAAATCAATCTCATCAAGTTTTATAATACACAATGAGTAAAAGTCCATCAGCCGCACTGACAGTCATGAGAGAAGTAAATTCTCTTACAAAAAGGGATACACTTATTTCCATTGTTATTATAGGTTTATTGTTTTTCATCTTTGGATTTGTATCCTGGCTGAATGCGATTCTTATTCCCTATTTTAAAATTGCCTGTGAGCTTACGCACTTTCAGGCCTACCTGGTGACCTTCGCATTTTATATTTCCTATTTTGTTATGTCGGTTCCTTCATCTTATCTTTTGCGCAGGGTTGGTTTTAAAAAAGGGATGATGTTTGGTTTCTGGGTTATGGCGGCCGGTGCAATTATATTTGTGCCTGCAGCTTTTTCCCGCACTTATGAGATCTTCCTTCTTGGCTTGTTTACACTTGGCACCGGCCTTGCCGTTTTACAAACTGCCGCAAATCCATATATCACCATACTGGGACCTAAGGAAAGTGCCGCACAAAGATTCAGCATTATGGGCATCTGCAATAAAGGTGCGGGTATCGTTGCGCCTTTGCTATTTGCAGCAGTTGTGTTAAAATCATCAGATCAACAGCTATACAATGAACTTGCCGGAATGAGTGAGCTTAGTAAGAAAGTTGCGTTGGACGAATATATACGCAGGGTGATTGTTCCGTATACCTGCGTCGGAATCGTGTTATTTATACTCGGCCTTGTAGTGCGTTACTCACCGCTTCCTGAAATAAATACAGAGCATGAGACCGAAGAAGTAGCACTTGCTAACAAGGAGAAAAGAAGCGTATTCCAGTTTCCACACCTGGTAATGGGTGCGATTGGCATATTCCTGCATGTTGGCACCCAGGTAATTGCTATTGACACGATTATCGGATATGCAAATTTCATGGGCATTCCGCTGATGGAAGCAAAAACTTTTCCTTCCTATACGTTGTTTGCGACAATCTGTGGCTATATAGTTGGCATCTTTATGATCCCAAAATATTTCTCACAGGTAACTGCATTAAGATGGTGTACGATACTCGGTCTTTCTTTTACAATGCTGATATTATTTACACATGGCCAGGTAAAATTTTTAGGTCATAATGCAGATATCTCAATTTGGTTTATTGTGTTGCTTGGTCTTGCGAATTCCCTTGTTTGGGCAGGTATCTGGCCGCTGGCGCTTGATGGACTTGGAAAATTTACAAAGATAGGGGCCTCAATTATGATCATGGGTTTGTGTGGAAATGCAATTCTACCATTAATTTACGGACATTATGCCGACACTGTCGGTGTCAGGGCTGCTTATTGGGTCCTGATTCCATGTTATGTTTACCTGATCTTTTATGCAATTTATGGCCACCGCGTGAGGAAATGGACACTATAACTATTAGATCTGCAATAATAAAAATTTACACTGCAATCATCATAGATGAATTCCATAACAACTAAAATATACAACGCTACCATCATCACAGGCGACCGGTTGATCGATGATGGATACCTTCTGATAAAAGATGGTATAATTGTAAAAATTGGCCGCCATGATATTGAACTTTCAGAAGAGGATATGGCCGGGGATATCAGTTCTATTGATGCCAAAGGTAACTACCTGTCTCCTGGCTTTATCGACATTCATGTACATGGTGGAGGTGGTCATGATTTCATGGACGGTACCGAGGAAGCATTTCTAGCTATCGCTGCATTACACGCCCGGTATGGAACAACCTCAATGGTGCCCACAACATTGACAAGTGATAAGGCTTCACTACTGAAAACGCTTGAAGTATATGAATCAGCAAATAAAAAAAATAAGTCAGGTGCACAATTTCTTGGTCTTCACTTTGAAGGCCCTTACCTGGCGATGAGTCAACGTGGTGCCCAGGATCCAAAATATATCCGGGATCCGGATCCGGCTGAATATAAAGAGGTCCTGGCCCTTTCTTCGTCGATTAAACGATGGAGCGCTGCACCTGAGTTAACAGGTGCGATAGAATTCGGTAAGTATTGCCGGGATTCGGGCGTATTACCTGCAATTGCGCATACTGATGCTATTTATGAAGATGTGGTCGAAGCATTCAGGAATGGATTTACATTGGTCACGCATCTATACTCAGCCATGTCCGGTGTTACCCGTCGTAATGCCTACCGTTATGCCGGCGTTATTGAAAGTGCATACCTGATTGATGAAATGGATGTTGAGTTGATTGCAGATGGCATTCATATGCCTGCTCCCCTGCTGAAACTTGCATATAAAATCAAAGGTGCCGACAGGATTGCATTAATCACTGATGCCATGCGTGCTGCAGGAATGCCTGAGGGTGATAGTATCCTGGGCAACATTGAAACAGGTCTCAAAGTAATTGTTGAAGATGGGGTTGCGAAGTTACCTGACAGGAGTTCGTTTGCCGGCAGTGTGGCTACAGCTGACAGGCTCGTAAGAACAATGGTCACAATTGGAGAAGTACCACTTGTTGAAGTAATAAAAATGATTACTAAAACACCGGCAAGAATTATGGGTGTTCATGAAACCATAGGATCTATTGCAGTCGGCATGGTTGCGGATTTGGTAATCTTCGATAAAGACATTAACATTAAACAAACGTTTATCCGTGGAAACAGCATTGGAGAAGTGATGAGTTATGAGTTATGAGTGATAAGTTAGTGTTAAGTGTGGGAGCTAAATTTTACAACTCATTGCTCATAGCTCACAACTCATATCTCAAAATCCTATCTTGCTGTTGTAATACGACTGATATGAAAAAGCGATATGGACAACTGGTAACTCTTTTTTTAATTATGTTCCTGACGGGCGATCTTTTTGCACAGGAAACACCAGAAAGGGGATCTGAAAGAAATAACCGGAGAGTCGATTCATTGAAGAGACAGGATCCGAAGCGCAGGTCACCAGGCGATCAAAACAGGCAATCAGACTCGGTTTCCCGCAGAGATGATCAAGGGATTTTCTGGCAGTCCGACTCGTCCAGGCGAAGAGATTCATCATACCGCAGAAGGGATTCATCGTCAGGAAGATTTGATTCTTCTTACAGGCGAAATGATTCTTCCTTCAGGAGATCGGACTCAGGCCGGGCCAGGGGTGGTATGTTAAATTCCCTGTTTGCTGACAGCAATACACTTACCACCAGTGACTATCAACTCCAGATTGAAAAAACATTTCTCGCCTTAAATAATATTGAAAACAATGGCCATCTCGGTCCCGCAATCACGAACATTCAAAAGGATTTGACTGAAAGTACCAATGTGCTTGCGGTACTGAAAGACAATGTCCGTAATAACAATAATGCGCTTAACCTAAAAAATCTCCAGGTCTTTAAAACACTGCTTCAGAATATCCAGCAGGATCTACGCAAAGACAGAAAGCTTCTTGATAGCAATGAAAACAAGATGGTAAGGCTCAGGTCAGATCTGCGCCAGCTTATAACCGATACAATACTGCGGCAGGTAATGCGAAATGATACGCTTCGCGATTCATTTGGTACACAGCTTCGGGATCTTCGCAGAGCCTTTGTAAGCACAACAAGGCAGGTGAGAGAAAGTCTCACTGCTATAAATTTTCTACAAACCCAAACATCTTCGAATTCAATCAGCACAAATCAATTGCTTGAAAATATTACGAACCTGGAAGCTTCGTCAGCAAAACGGATTTTTAGCAAAGAATACAATTACCTATGGGAAGCCGACACAACTGTACTCACCGAGCAAACAAAACAGTCTTTCGAGAAAGTTTATGAAGGTGAAAAAAAGGCGATGAACTATTACTTTACAGATAATGGTTATAAGACATTCTTACTGTTGTTTATGGGACTGCTGTTTTGTCTGTGGCTAAATCGCAACATCCGTTACCTGAGGGCACATAAAGATGATCACCATCTTACCGGAAATGAATTTGAATATTTGAAATTTGGCGTGATTCCTTCAGCACTGGTCGTAGTTTTTTCGATAGCACCGGTCTTTGACCTACACGCTCCCTCAACATATATCGAAACGATGCAGTTTTTACTGCTTTGTGTTGTTACCTACCTGATGTATAAGAAATGGTCGGGCAGGGTCTTCACCCGCTGGCTGGGATTAGGCATATTATTTATTTGTTTTACTTTAACTGGCCATGCTATTGAACCTGGCTTCTTTCAGCGATCCTTGTTGATTTTACTCAACATCAGCTCCATTCTTATAGCGAGGTCGTTTATTTCATCTGTGGGTCATACCCATCATTTGAAACGTTTTCTGCGGCTGGCTGGTTATTTTCATCATGCACTGCATTTGACAAGCATACTATGCAATATTTCGGGTCGATATACCCTTGCCCAGATTTTAAGCAATGCAGCAATATTTGGTATTACGCAGGCAGTGGGCCTTGCTATCTTCAGTAAGATCTGGCTTGAATCGATATTGTCGCAGATGGTGGCAAGCAGACTGAGGAACGGGTTGCCGGCTACTTTTGAACACAGTCATGTAATAAATAGCTTTAGCAGGCCAATTAAATTTCTGATCGGTGTTCTCTGGCTTATCGTTCTCACTACAAATCTGAATTTGTACACAGCAGCTTATAGCTCGGTTTTAAATATCCTCCAGAAACCACGCCATATTGGTAGCGCTTACTTCACACTCGGTGGGATTGCCCTGTTTTTTATGATCATCTGGCTTGCCCATCTGCTGCAAAAGTATATTGGATATTTTTTTGGTGATACAGGCACTGACGAAGATGCACAAAACAAAGTTCAACGTTCCAGGCTGCTGATCGCAAGACTGGTGCTACTCTGCGTTGGCTACCTGCTCGCTGTTACAGCTTCAGGAATACCGGTTGACAAAATTACCATTGTATTGGGAGCACTCGGTGTCGGTATCGGATTGGGTCTTCAGAATATAGTAAGCAATTTTGTTTCAGGCATCATCCTCATATTTGACCGTCCACTCCAGATTGGTGACCTGGTTGAGATTGGCGATAAAACCGGAAAGGTGAGAGAGATAGGACTAAGATCCAGCACCCTGTTAACACAAGACGGTGCGGAAGTAATAATTCCAAACGGTGATTTGTTATCGAGGCAGATAGTTAACTGGACACTATCAAATAATCAGCGAAGGCTTGAACTGGATCTGACTGTAAAAGGAACCGATGATATGGAACTGGTTTCATCAGTCATAAAAAACAGTATCGCGGAGTCAACATTTATTACCAAAAATCGTGATCCACAAATTCTGATAACGAAAATACTTGATAACGGCTTTTCACTGAAAGCATTTTGCTGGTGTGCCGATGTAACAAATTCTGAACCAGCAAAAAGCGAGTTGCTGTTACTGTTAAATGCAGAACTCAAAAAACACGAATTAACCCTTGAATAGAGTGATGAGTTATGAGTGATGAGTGAGTGATTAATGACTAAGTTATGAATTCATTCACCTTACATTTCCCACTCACTCATAACTCACTCATCACTCATAACTCATCACTCATAACTTCTTAACGGTTTCCTGATAAAACAGGTTCAGGACAACGCTTCTGACGTTTATCTTCGCGGGCCCGTAGGTTTTTCCATCATCGGGATAAACCCTGTTAGACATAAATATATAAACCAGGTTATATTTGGGATCTACCCAAACATAAGTGCCTGTATATCCGCTATGACCAAATGATAACTGTGACGGATATGCGCTGTCGGAGACAACAGGCTCGGGTGTTTTAGCAAATCCGAGACCACGGTTCGTTATTTTTGATTGACGTGAAGTAAACAACTCAACCGTTGAAGGTTCGAAATATTTCCTGCCTCCATAACTACCTTTGTTTAAGAGCATCTGGTAATAAATTGCAAGATCATTGCTGGTTGAAAATAAACCGGCATGCCCTTCCACACCTCCTGCCATAGCGGCACCGGGATCATTTACAAAACCAACTACACGCATGTTACGCAACCAGTTGTCATTTTCGGTGGTAGGAACAATCCTGGATTTATCAAACCTTATTCTTGGTAGGAACCCTGAAGACTTCATGCCAATGGGCAAGTAAATTTCGTTGAGAATGTATTCGTCTAAAGAGCGGTGTGTTATATTTTCCGCAACTTCTTTCATCATATACATGCTTACATCACTGTAAACAAATTTACCACGGGTTAAAACCGGCGATTGCAATGTGACTGGCCACATAATATTGTCAAAATAATTTTTCCGAAGAAAAAAATTATCAGCCAGCTGAACCGGAAATTCTGCGGATCCGTGGAAACTCAGATCAAGTGGTGTGAGCTTTTCGAAAAACTTTATATAAGGAGTAAACCCTGCTTCGTGTAACAGTGCCTCCCTTATGGTCTGTTCCTTTTTATCAGGTGTAGCCTGCAGAAGCTGTACATAGTGGCTGATCGGGGTATCGAGGTTCAACTGTTTTTTTTCATAGAGTTGCATGATAACCGGTGTAGTTGCAGTAACCTTTGTTACTGAAGCCATATCGTAAATATCATCGGACCTGGTTAAAACCGAATCATCATATGTATGTCTTCCATAGGCTTTATCATAAATCACAATGCCATCTTTAATAAGTAAAACAACAGCGCCCGGAGTAACATGAGCAGCTATCCCTGCCTCAACCACCGAATCTATAAAAGTTAAAAACTCACTGCCGAGGGAAACAGATTCCGGTATTCCATATCCGAGCCGCAATTTTTCTGTTGATGACCCCTTGCCTTTCCTGAATTTGTTTCCATAATTGCTGGTCAGTTTATTATTCGTGGCAACACCCCCGAATATCAACTGAGCGCTAACAGAAGCACTTTCAGAGGTTATCAATGGACACCAGATAACCGGGGAGTTGAAGGAGGCAAACTGGCTAAGATTATTGCCCTCCCCCCTGTAAACGATTACCAGGTTGCGGTTAATCTTTAATTCCTTAATAAATGCCGTCACCCGCTCATCAGGAGAAACTGATCCTGAAAAAGTAATTATCAGCTGATCAAACAACTTAAGGTGATCATGCAATGCCATCAATGTGCTATCGTTCAATACAGCACTATCCTTGTTGCGGAATGCACTAAAAGCTGTGACCGTAGTGTATTTATTTGCTATGCTGTCAAAGATCCTTGTGTCAGGATGCAGCCATGGATTTGGCTCGAAATGTAGTACCGCAATTTTACCTTTATCCAGCTGCTGCAAGGGCAGCATTTTTCCTTCGTTATTTAATAAAACAATCTTTTGTTCTGCATCCCGAATTCCAGACAAATTAAACCTGGTGCCCTGCGCAGACATAGTAGCAGTCAGCATCAAAAAGGCAATAACACAAAAAATGCTTTTTAAAGTCATGTTACAGATATTACGTTGTAAAAAATCCCTTCCCTGGAACAAGGAAGGGATTTGCAATGATAAGATTTCGACTACATTTCTTTTTGATTAAATCTGGGGATCTGCCGGGGTGTTTGAATTGGTAAGACGCTCCTGGTCCGGGTAAGGATAAAAGTTCCTGTTTCTCTCAAAACTGACAGGTACAGGATTTACATTTGATGGAGGAGCCGGCCGGCTGAAGCGGCGGCTATCTTCTAACCTCAAACCCTGGAGGAATAATTCTGCCGAACGTTGACGGTAGACCTCTAATAATAACGCATCCGTAGTGACTGCACCGCTGTAAGCTGGAAGATTTGGATACACACCAAAAGGATCACCGACAGACTGCGTTCTGACTAAGTTGATCTGCAGGAGCGCATCGGCAAGCACCCCACCACTCCTGAGTATTGCTTCAGCTTTTAACAGTCTCACTTCATCGGGCAGGTAGATCGGGATAGGTTTTGCAATATCATCGAAAAAGCCTTTCAGTGTTTTCAAGGTTTCTCCTCCTACAACAACATCGGGAGTGCCCAGGTAAAAGTTCAACCGGGCATCAGCTGGATCTACTAACGTTGATGGCAGACCGAAATTTGCTCTTGGCTTATAGTTAATCGCCACTGCGATCTGCTGGTAAACAGGATTCGGACTCTGAGAGTTATAGATGAACTGGGATTTGGTAGTAAGATTTACTGCATTCGCCGCAGTCAGTGATTCTGCGTATTTTCCAAGCATCATATTGATTCTTGCCCTGTAAGCATTGATACAATCAAGAAGTACCATATCAGTACCCACAACACGGGAATTAAACTCTGCAGAAGGAGGTGTCGCAGCAATTGCTGTAACTGCATTGTTCAGCAATGTAATTGCAGACTCTAACGCTGCCTGTCTTGTTACAAAGGCAGCTCCACCCTCTTCTATAGTTTCTATAGGAAACTGTTCAAACGCCGTGCCCAGGCCACTGATGGACATTGCTTTAAAAAGGCTGGCAAATGCGATCACACCTGTTTTTGTAGCATTGTCGGTAGCCAATACTTCATCTGCATTATTTAACAGATCATCAGCCATGCCCATCGTTCTTAACATGGCACTCCAGAGAGCAAGCACGTTACCATTGAACGTTGGCAATGCAGTTCCGCCAGCCTCCAGTTCCAATACATTTGTGAAGGTTGTAATGCCTTTTAGTTCACGGGCAGTAACACCAGGGTTAATCAGCAAGGCCTGCAATCCACCGGTTGAATAATATTGCTTCATCCCGATTGATAAAGTCAGTAAACCCTCACGTGATGTTAGAATCTGCGTGTCGGTTGGACCATTGGGATTTTCGTAATCCAGTTTTACACAACCGGATCCCAGGATGATCAAAACGAGAAATGTATATATTGATTTCTTTTTCATTTTGTATGATTTATGAGAGCAGGATTAAAAGTTTACATTAACACCGAACAGGATAGTTCTTGGTAAAGGCACTTCCACGAAATCAAAACCTCTTACAGCGTTTGATTGACCTGCTGCATTTACTTCGGGATCATAACCACTGTAATTGTCAATTGATAAAAGATTTCTTCCTGCAAGTGTCAACCTGATATCTCTGAGTCCACGCGCCTTTGGCACAATAGTATATGATAGCGAAAGTTCCCGCAGTTTCACAAAATCACCTTTTTCAATCCAGTGCTCAAAAATGGAAAACTCCGCAGCGCTGGTTCCTTTCCGTACTTCGCCTTTTAATTCCGCTTCATATCCTTCGAGTCCTCCGTAGTTGGCGTTATCCCCTACACGTTTGGTGAAGTTGAAAACATCAAAGCCAAGCATACCGTCCCATTGCATCCTGATATTGAATTTGCCAATGTTGAAGTCATTGATGAAAGCAACAATATGTTTAGGATTCGGGTCACCGATAACCTTGCTTAGGATCGCTCCGCTGGGCTGACCAGCAGCATCCCGGGCTGTGGTGTATGTACCATTTGCACCCTGCACCCCTCTTTCACGTTGTGGAAGGCCGCCGGGAGTTAACAGGTAGGACCCGTCCTTACTATCCCTTGCATAAAAAGTCGCATAGAACGCACCAAGAGGATACCCGTTCACTGCAGCGACCTGGCCAAAACCTCCGGCAAAAGGCAGAACGCCATTGCCTTCCACTCCATTAATAACATTTTTGTTATGGGTATAACTTAATGTCGCCACCCAGTTGAAAGATTTGTTTTGTACCGGTACCGCCCTGATCATTGCCTCGTAACCCTTATTCGTCATAGTTCCAATATTAAGAAAGCGGTTATTGAAACCTGTACTTGGTGATAATGTTCTGTTGAGTATAAGATCTTCTACGTCTTTATTGAAGTAAGTAAATTCAACACTTACCCGGTCATTCAATAAACTCAGATCAGCACCCACCTCAAGTTCAGTCTGGCGCTCAGGTTCCACATTAAAGTTCCCCAGTTGTGCCGGAGAAACATAACCCGCAGTACCACCATAACTGATAGGCGTATACGCAGTAAAACGATCGTAGGGCCCGATAGCAGTCAGGTTACCTGATTGTCCCCATGCAGCTCTGAGTTTGAAAGAAGGTATAACCTCGCCTAATTTCGAATCCTTCCAGAATTTTTCTTCTGATAATATATAAGAGCCGCTGACCTTTGGAAAAAACTGCCAGCGATTATCAACTCCATAAACCGATGAAGCATCAACTCTTGCGGCACCGGTTAGATATATTTTATCCCAGAGACCAAATGTCTGCTGAAGAAAAGCACCAAGTATGGTTCTCTCTGCACGGTTTTCAGAAACAACACTGGTTCCGTTATTCACTGTTTGCCCGAAAGCGCCCAGTTGCTGGGCAGTTGCACCTATCGTGTAGGTTCGGTCGTACTGCATAGTACCCCCGAGGCCTGTGGTTGACTCCAGCCATTGATTGACCATTTTCCGGTAACTGATGTTCAGGTCGGTATTAGTCTGAAGAACGTTAGCATCAGCTCTTCTTGCCAATCCGCCATCATAACTTGGCGTTGTATTTTTCGGGGGAATATAAGCAGTGCTGTTTTGCCCATAATTATCAATACCAAATACGAGATCAATATTCAGTCCTTCAACCGGTTTTGCGTTCAATTGTGCATTACCTGTAAAACGGCTTACCCGCTGGCGGAAATCAAAACGTTCAATTGCTTCAAGCGGATTTGTGCGCCTCAAAATAGCAACCGGCGCCGTTGATGGATATGCACCAGTAACCGGATCAGGAGCCGGGTTAACAAAGTTATTACTGAATATAAAACCCGTCAAAGCTCCATAAGCTTCTACAAGTCCGCCGTTGGGTATTTCCCGGCTGTTACTTATGGCATAATTCGCTCCTGCTGACAAAGTAAGAATGTTGTTCAGCTTCTGCGATACATTCATCCGGATACCATAACGACCGAAGTTTGTGTTTTTGATAATTCCTTCGTTATACAGTGCTGAACCCGCGATATAATATTTTGTTGATTCAGTACCACCCGAAACTGAAAGGTTATTGTCCGTTCCGATACCAGTGCTGAAAATATCTTCCTGGTAATCGTAGCGTGTAACAGGCGTTTGTGTTAGATCCGTGACAGTTGCATTATTAAAACGGAATGGATACTTGTTGTAAGGCAATGTCTTCCGTACACTGTTTGTTTTAAACTGGGTTGAAAATGTAACCTGTGGTGCACCGGTTTTACCTTTTTTGGTAAAAATCTGAACAACACCATTGTTGGCCCTCGATCCATAAATGGCTGCAGCTGCCGCACCTTTGATTATCTCGATACGATCGATATCTGCGGGGTTGATATCTACAAGGCGGTTCTGTGTGTATCCCCCAAGATCTATCAGTTCTTTTGAATCGTTATTGACAATCACTCCATCAACTATATATAATGGATCGGAAGAACCAACTATGGTGCTGGGTCCTCTCAACCTTACAGAGATTCCACCTGCGGGGTTCCCGGAATTCTGCGTTATCTGTGCCCCGGCAACCTTGCCTTGTAAAGCTCCGTCTATACCCGTCGAAGCACTGTACTGGATATCACGCGCGGACACAGTTGACACTGCATTAGCCAGCTTTTTCTTTGATATAGCCACCGCGTTACCGGTAACAATAACATCATTAAGCATCAAAATATCCTCTGTCATCTGCGCGTTAACCGTCAAAGCCGAAGCGCTAAGATCCACTGTTTTACTTTGTGGTTTAAATCCGACGCCGGTAAAATTAAGCGTCACCTTACCTTCTTTCTGGCTTAATTCCAGGCTATAATCACCGTTTGCATCAGATGATGTTCCAGATCCGGAATTTGCAATCTGTACCGATATTGATGGCAGTGGAACATCACCCGGACCGGTAACTTTACCAGAGATTTTTACTTGTGCCAGGCAGATAAAAGAAACAAGTTGTAGCAGGAGGACGAACGGTAAAAACTTACCTTTCCGGCCGAGCCAGGAGATTTTTTTCATTTGCAGTTGTTTTAGTTATTTAAAGGTTTGAACGCTTACTTAAAACACAGTTCAATTGGCTGGAGCTATCGGGCATATATCGGACTTCAGAACATATCAAATCTTATTACAATTTACTTGAATATGCTCCTGAAACCATAACTATTTTGAATAATTTTATATTCACGCATGAATGAAAATATCGGACGATTATATAAGATCGCAAATAAGCAGAAACGAACGGTAATAGGCCTGATGTCTGGTACTTCGGTAGACGGACTTGATGTAGCGCTTTGTGAATTTGCGGGTACAGGTATGGACACAGTTATTAACCTGTTGCAATTTGCGACTGTTCCTTACGGTGAAGAATATAAACAGGAAATCAGCTCGGTCTTTTCAAGACGGGATGCAGATCTGGAAAAACTTACGTTGTTAAATGGATGGATCGCAAAGCAACATGCTGCCATCATTTTGTCCTGTCTCGATAGCTGGAAACTGGCTCCGGCTGATGTTGACCTTATCGCCAGTCATGGGCAAACTATCTTTCATGCCCCGAAGTCACTTCACCGGCAAGCTAAGTTCGGTAATGCCACACTACAATTGGGTGATGGTGATCATATGGCTGTTGACACCGGCATAATAACGATCAGTGACTTCCGGCAGAAACACATTGCAGCAGGTGGAGAAGGTGCGCCATTGGCTGCTTATGGCGATTATCTCATATTTTCCCGCAAAGGTGAAAACAGGATCATGCTTAATATCGGTGGTATTGCCAATTTCACCTTTCTTCCAGGTGACCTGGATGCCGACCGCGTATTTTGCTCTGACACGGGGCCTGGTAATACGCTTATGGACGCGCTTACCAGAACAGCCATTCCAGGAAAATATTTTGATGACAATGCCGGCATTGCTGTTGGTGGTAAAATTCATCCCGGTTTATTAAACGCACTAAAACAACATTCATTTTTTGATCAGTCTTTCCCGAAAACAACGGGTCCGGAGCTTTTTAACCTTTCATATCTCCGCGATGCTCAGTCCCAATCAAACTCCAATGATCTTCATCTAAGTGATCTCATGGCAACACTCAATCGTTTTTCAGCTGAAACGATAGCCGAAGCAGTGAATGCAGTTACCGCAGCCGGCGAAAAGTTCCGTTTTTATATCAGCGGTGGTGGTATGCATAATCCGCTGCTGGTAAAAAATCTGGAGGAACTATTGCCAGGATCAAACTTTCAAAGCACAGCTGAACTCAGCATAAATCCTGATGCTAAGGAAGCAGTGCTGTTTGCTGTTCTGGCAAATGAATTGGTTTGTGGCGGATCGGTAAGTTTTGGAAAAGGAAGAAATGGTATTCCGAATGTATCCATGGGAAAAATAAGTTTCCCTGGTTAAGCTGGTGGCATGTTATTTTAAACTTATCTCCCCAATCATAAAACATGGAATTTGTCTGAACCTGCAAAACCTCTTGTTGAAAAGCCCACAGGAAAATGGGCAATATTGTTTACAGTGGCCTTTGGCACTTTCATGGCAACACTTGACAGCAGCATTGTCAACATTGCATTGCCTACCATCCGGCGGTCGCTGGACGCGGGGGACAATGTGGAGTGGATTGTATTAAGTTACCTTATCGTTACCACGAGTACGCTGCTTATTATGGGTCGTTTGTCTGATATGTATGGCAGAAAACGAATTTATATTCTTGGCTTCTCCGTTTTTGTTCTTGGTTCCCTGTTATGCGCGCTGTCCTGGGATATCTGGTCATTGGTTTCTTTTAGGATTATTCAGGGACTTGGAGCATCGATGATGTTTGCCATTGGGCCCGCCATTATAAGTGATGCCTTCCAGCCAAGTGAAAGAGGCAAAGCACTTGGTCTGATGGGTACCGTTGTGGCAGCAGGTAGCAGTACAGGACCGGTGGCAGGTGGTTTGTTGCTGGAACATTTTGGATGGACCAGCATATTTTATGTCAATATTCCAATTGGTTTAATAGCCATCTGGCGCGCCTTAAGAGTGTTGCCGGGAACTTCGGTTACTCACAGGCAGAAATTTGATCTTAAAGGAGCCGCCTTATTTTTTGCCGGGGTAACCTGCCTGCTGATTGGCGTTGACCTTGGTGCAGAAGCCGTTTACCCATGGAATGGAATGATCGTTGTGAGCCTGATAATAACCGGGATTGTTTTGCTGATTGGTTTTCTTTTTTGGGAGAAGGTTGCGACTGCTCCTATGTTAAAACTGAGCTTATTCAGCATTAAGCCGCTTAGCATATCATTGATGACTGCGGGACTGGGTTTTATTGCCAATGGCGCGAACATTTTTGTAATACCATTCTATCTTCAGATGATCCTGAATTTGAGTCCACAGAATGCAGGACTTGTTATGCTTGCAGGTCCGCTAACCCTAAGCATCGCTGCACCAATTGGTGGTTATCTGTCGGACAAAATAAGTACCCGATGGATCGCGAGTACCGGTCTGCTCATTACTGCAACCGGATATTTTTTTCTCTCCAGGCTGCAACCTGATTGGACCTCCGGTGATGTAGTATGGCGGCTCGCCATGTTAAGTCTTGGTTTCGGCCTCTTCCAATCTCCCAACAGCAGCACTGCACTGAATGCCGCACCCGCATCTGAACGTGGAATTGCCAGTAGCCTCGTCGCGTTTATGCGTAACCTTGGCCTTGTATTTGGAATCGCGCTGGGTGCTGCAGTCTGGTATACATTTAGAAATTCATATGCCATAACCAATAACCTGGATCCTTTGTCAAAAACTGCCCAGGTTGAAGGAATGCAGATGGCTTACCGCGTGGTTTCATGCCTGGTTTTACTGGCAGCCACCATCTCAGTTTTGCGCGGGGAAAATAAAATCACCAACAAGCAAACAATTTCCCCGGTTTAAAATCATTCTGAACGCAGGCTTTGAACCGGGTTCATTAATGCGGCACGCACTGCTTTTAAACTTATGGTAGCAAGGGCGATGATGAGTGTGATCAAACAGGCAAGTACAAAAACCCATGCATTTAATCCAGTGTTATATGCAAAGTTTTCAAGCCACCTGCTCATCGCATAATAAGCAACCGGGGTCGCAACAAGCGTTGCTATCAACACTGGCTTAAGCAGATCGCGGGATAACAACACCACAATAGACTGAACCGAAGATCCAAGCACTTTACGTACTCCAATCTCTTTTATTCTTCTGCCGGCAGTATAACTGGCCAGGCCAAATAATCCCAGGCATGCAATAAATATTGCCAGCCCTGCAAAGATTCCCAGTATGGTTTGTTGCCTTAAATCATTTCTGTATAACAATTCAAATTTCTGATCAAGAAAGGTGTAGTCAAAGGGATACACAGGTGCAATACGGCTGTAAAGATTTTTTATTTTTTGCACTGAAGCCGGGATATTTTTTCCTTTAAGCCGGATCAATGCCACACGATGATCATCACCCGGTGTGATTACCAGGGGATCCATGTTTTCTTTGAGAGAAAGAAAGTTGAAATCTTCTACTACTCCCACAATCCGCCGGCGTTCAGTATCCCTCACACTATGCTGGATCCATTTACCTATCGCCTTTTCAGGAGTAAATCCAAGCGCTCCGGCCGCAGTCCTGTTAATCAATGCTGCCTGTGCAGAGTCTGTTTTAAATTCCGTTGAAAGGTCACGCCCCGCAATGATCTTCAGGCCAAGATTGTTGACAATATGCAAGTCACTGATCAAGGTCCTGGCCTTCCAGCCTTCAGTCTGCCCTTCAGCATTGAACATATTCAGATCATAAAAACCGCCGGGTTCGCCAGACATCATCGAAACCGAATGTACATCTGGAAAACTCAGCAGTTCCGTCCTGAATGCATTCCGGTTATTATATATATCCCCGTTATCAAGTGGCAGAACCAATGTTTGTTCCTGATTATAACCCAGCTTTTTATTCTTTACATAAGACATCTGGTTCATGATGGTGATAGTTGTTATGATCAGGAACACGGAGATAGCAAACTGAACAATGACCAGGCCTTGCCTGAACATTGAACCGGCTTTCCCAATACGAAGTTTTCCTTTTAAAGAATCTATCGGTGAAAAGGATGAAAGGAAAAAAGCAGGATAGGAACCTGCAAGAAATCCGGCAATTATGATAACCCCTCCCAGGAAAAGATAGAGTTTGGGAGAGAACCATGAAACCGTGAGTTCATAACCAAGTAAGGCGCTGTAGGCTGGCATGGCGAGCATTAGTATAAATAAAGCGAGTATGCATGATATGATCGTTATCAGGATTGATTCACCAATGAACTGCCAGATGAGATTTTTTTTGAGTGCACCCATTACTTTTCTCAGTCCAACTTCTTTCGACCTTTCCATAGCTCTTATCGTTGAAAGATTCATAAAGTTTATACAGGCTATTAATAGTATCAATGCTGCGATGGAAATGAAAATGAAAACAACGTTAAGGTCTCCATGTTTTACATGGTCAAATGCACCGTGTTTTTCAAAATAAATATCCTTCATAGGGGTAAGAGAAAGATTGAACTTTATATTCATCCTTTTCATGTCCTCACCCATATACTTTTCCATAAATGCGGGAAAACCTTTTTCGAGTTTTGCCTCCTTTCTTGTATCATTCAACAAAACATAAACAAAACCATTATTATTTATCCAGACTTTGAACCAGTCTTCATGTTCATGGGCTTTGATGGGATACATCAGGTCTGCAGAAAGATGTGAGTTCGATGGCAGATCTTTGAACACGCCGGTAACTTTTACGTTGTTCTCCTTGTCTACTGTTATCATTTTTCCCATGGCTGTCTGCGAAGAACCAAAATATTTTTTAGCAGTAGACTCTGATAAAATAACGCTACCCGGTTCGTTAAGGAGACTGGATTTATTGCCTTCGACCAGTGGAAATGAAAACAATTCAAAAAAATCACGATCGGTTGCATACACTCTTTTTTCACGAAAAGATTTATCCCCGACGGTAATAAGTAAGCTGACTGGCATAACCCGGACTGATTTGCTGATATCATGCGGATAATCGTTCAGCAAAGTGGGACCATAAGAAGGTGACAGGTATGGTGTGGGGGGATTTGTAGGATCGAATGACCTCATTACCCTGTATATATTTTTTTTATTTGAGTGGAAGTCATCAATGCTGAACTCATGCATAATAAAAATGTAGATCATCATACAAACAGTAATACCGATTGTTAACCCGAGAATGTTGATCAAAGAAAATGCACGGTTCTTATTAAGATTTCTCCAGGCAATTTTGATATAGTTCTTTAACATGTAGATGAATTATTTAGCATTGATGGGGTGAATTCCTGTTTCATTCCCGAACAGGCATAAGATTCCGCTTATTCCATTCAAAAAAATGCCAATTGTACTATTGGTTAATAATCAGGATTTTACCTTGATGCAGGAAAGGCTGCTGTCCGGAATTGATACAATTAAGTGTTCAGTTATATACAATTAAAACGGTGGTGAAAAGTTCCAAAGCCTACTCTTTTAATGAAAAGTAAAAGTATAAACCGAAAATATGAAACAGGAAAGCAAACCCATGACAAATTATTTACTATCTGCTCCACTATCCCTGCTATAGCTAATCTTACCATACTTACCTGCATGAAAATCTCTGTATGCGTCCGCAATTTCAGTTTGACTGTTCATTACAAATGGCCCCTGGGCTATAATTGGCTCAGTATATTGTTCACCACCAAATAGTATGACATCAATACCAGTGTCGGAGTTGTTGCTGATTTCAATGGTTCCTTCGTTCCTGTCAAACTCGATGAATTCACCTTTGCTGAATTCCTGGTCGTTGATCACTGCATTGTGCAACGGAAGAAAAGCACCATATTCCAATCTTCTTTCTGTAACAATGGAAAATTGTTTTCCTGCTTCCAGGTGGATGTGATATAAAAACTGTTTTGAATAATTTGGAATTTTGGAAGCTAAATTTTCATGCTCCCCGACAATTACTTTTATCCATCCCCTTTTATCAGGCAACATTTGTTGCGGCACTTCGCTTGCCTGTACAGGAAGATATTCCGGCGGCTCAGCTTTTTGTTTGGAAGGAAGATTGATCCAGAACTGAAAAGCATGTGTAAGCAGGTCGGTAGTTTGCGGGTCAACAT
>NZ_DATHKG010000059.1:0-4767 GCF_035489435.1 Flavitalea sp. | reverse complement strand
GACGTTTATATTCTTCCACCGAGAGATAAGCACTTCCCTGGGTTGTTTTATCAAATACCCGGAATCCGCCGTTTAATACCGATACCGGCAGCGTGAATTTGCCGGAATAAGAACCATATTCATTGGTTGTAACTTCTATAGAATCGGCTTTTTGTTGATTCGCATCGAACAAAATAATGGTCGTCTTAAACCCCGCTGCAACCGCGGCCGTTTTTAGCCTGTTGTTACGGCTCACCACTATCCCTTTGAAATAAACAGTCTGACCGGGTCGATAAATACTTCTGTCAAGAAATAAAAAACTTGTTTTTTTCTCCTGGTCTTCCGGTACTGTTCGGGGCTGGCGAATATAATAAACAGGATCATTGGTATAGAGCCTGTCATTTGCCGTATTGATTTCTAACTGAATATTTTGTTGTGAGGTTGTCCTGGAAGATAGTAAGCTGGCAGATAATAGGGAGAAATGTCCATTTTGATCAGTCGATAGTTTTTCACCTTTGGACTTGTTGTTCTTCCGGGTATTATAGTCGTAATTGTTATACCAGATCTGTACCCCGGCGCCATTAACAGGTTGCCCGGTTTCGCGGTTTAATACATAATAATCGTTGCTTTTCCTGATCCAGGCAAGAGCTGAAACATGGAGAAAATGAACAGCGAGCGGATCCTTATCAACAGCAAAATTTGCCTTGGTACTTGCTATTAATGCATATTGTCCAACCGGCAGAGGATCGATTTTTATTTCAGCGGAATGTAGCTGGTGATCCTTTGTATCCGGAAATTGTTGTTCAAATATTTTCAAGGCTGGAAGGACTATTAATTGCTTCCAGTAATTGTCCTCATCATTGGAAGCCTCCATTGAGGTGTTGAAGTTTACATCGATTTTTACAAGTCTGAAATATAGCTTACTGAAATTCCTGAAACTTACCCTGGCTCTGAATGGCTGAGCCGGGAGATTAACCTGTTCCAGCTGTAACAAAATTGATTTCTCACTAATCTCCTGTATCAGGTTGAATGCATTTATCTTCCCTTCACTTGAATCTTTTTGACCAATCAGTTTATCACATATTTCCTTTGCTTTTATCCATTCAAATCTATGTGTTTCATTTCTGAGAGGTTGGTAAGTCCGGGCGTTGTCGGCATGAATGGAGGCTTGCAGGTACCAGGCCTGGGAAGCCGCCGGCAAATCGCCATACTTGTTTGTGATTTGTGCTAAAGCCTCCTGGTACAATGCAAGTTTATTTCCCATCACGGCATGGTTCTTAACAAATTGCAACCTGTCAATATTAGCATCCAGAAACGCGTCTTTTGTTTTATCGTTGAAATGAAAGCGAAGTAATTTTTGATAAAGTATCATCGCCTGGTAATATGGCGATAATGTATCTGCAGTAATAAAACTTGTTGTGATAAATGCTTCGGCGGGAGCAAAAGCACTTTCATTATCAATCTCAAATGAATATGCCGGTTTTGTAATCGTACGCTCATCGTTCTTAAAATATTTTAATGCACGATGGGCCAGCAGGTCATACAAAGTTGGTCTCAGTTTGCGGATATTACCTTTAATAAGAATGGCTTCAAAAGGCGTCAGAGGTGTTGACTGTAACTGCTTTTCATTTTTCAATGAGGCTAAATAATATTTGTTGATAGCCGCATGAAAATCTTCGGGTGCCCATGTTTCAGGATCATCTTTTTTAAAATCGGTATTAGTAGCTGTGCGATTGTAAAACTTCCACCGGTTCTCCTGGAAATACCGCCAGTACTTTTCAGCGATGATATTGTTCAAAACTGACCTGGCCGGTTCCTTAACCAGTGGCAGATTTTTTTCAAGTTTTATAATTCCATCTGCTCGGCTGTTTTCCGTTATATTTTCTTCCAGCATCACCTGGTAGATCAAAGCTTTCACAACCTGTGTTTCATTGCCTTCTTTTATTGCTGAATTATAAATATTGTTCACAGCAGTTAAAGCTGACTTTGTCAGACCCTGTTTCATTACCAGGGTATCTATTTTTTTCCATTCTGAGCTATAGGTTTTCATGGGCGTTTGTGCCTGTATGGAATTAAAAAAATTGTTTAGCAGGCAGAAGCTGAAACAAAAACTCAGGGATACAAAAAAACTCGGTTTCATTAGTTATCTATTTTATCTGACGGCCTGTGCAAGGTATTAAATCTATCACCCATAGATGAACCGGATCCGGATTTTACATAAAACGGGATGTTAAAGCGGAGATGTTTGCTAATAGTCTGATTATCCGGGGTAACCACAGCCTGGCAATATCTACGGCATTTGGATAAATGATCATTCCCATTTGAATAATGTGGATTCATTTGCATAATGGTGATTCATTTGAATAATTGGCTATTCATTTGGATAATTGGTCTTTCATTTCCATTAATGGTGATTCATTTGGACAATAGGTCTTTCATTTGAATGCTACAGGAATATGTTTGCTAAAAAGAAAAGGCTGCCTTTGAGAGACAGCCTTTTAGTAAAGTATTTATAATGTATCAAAAAAGATTTACTTCTTTAGAACATTTGCAATTGTTTTCCCGATATCTGCGGGGCTTTGAACCACGATGATACCACATTCTGCCATGATCTTCATTTTTGCTTCTGCAGTATCTTCTGCACCGCCGATAATAGCACCGGCATGGCCCATACGACGACCCGGAGGGGCAGTCTGACCGGCAATAAATCCAACTACAGGCTTTTTAGCATTTTCCTTATACCATCTTGCTGCTTCAGCTTCCATTCCACCACCGATCTCACCAATCATTACGACAGCTTCGGTTTCCGGATCATTCATAAAAAGTTCGAGTGCTTCGCGGGTAGTGGTGCCGATAATAGGATCCCCACCGATACCAACTGCTGTTGAAACACCAAGACCGGCCTTTGCAACCTGGTCGCTGGCTTCATATGTCAGTGTTCCTGATTTTGAAACGATACCAATTTTACCTTTCTTGAAAACGAAACCTGGCATGATTCCAACCTTACATTCGTCGGCAGTAATAACACCTGGACAATTAGGTCCGATCAGTCTTGTGTTCCGGCCCTGCAGGTATAGTTTTACTTTTACCATGTCCTGTACGGGAATGCCTTCAGTAATACAAACTACCAGGCCAATACCGGCTTCAGCAGCTTCCATAATTGCATCTGCCGCAAATGGTGGCGGTACAAAAATGATGGATACATTGGCCCCTGTTTCCTTAACAGCTTCAGCAACGGTATTGAATACAGGTCTGTCAAGATGAGATGTGCCTCCTTTGTTTGGCGTAACACCACCTACAACATTTGTTCCGTATTCAATCATTTGTGAAGCATGGAAACTACCTTCTGTTCCGGTGAATCCCTGTACAACAATTTTGGACTGTTTATTAACTAAAATGCTCATATCAATATTTTAAAAGTCGGACAAAAGTAATGAATCCAACATCTATTTAATCAGATCATCCATATTTCTGTTATTGCCAATTTTGCCGCTCATTTCAAGCATCCTCATATCCTTGGCGTCTTTTAGGAACTCAGAGGCAAATATAAACTCGTTCAGGAGCTCATTTTTACTGAAAATAATTTCCTCTCTGTTACCTTCCCATTCCTTATCCCCCTTGTACATATATATAATATTATCACCAATTTCCATTACGCTATTCATATCATGCGTATTGACAACGGTGGTTATATTATATTCAGAAGTGATTTCTTTAATGAGTTTGTCAATAACCAATGAAGTCTGGGGATCAAGACCGGAATTTGGTTCATCGCAGAAAAGATACCGGGGATTCAATACTATAGCACGCGCAATCCCAACCCGCTTTTTCATACCACCACTAAGTTCAGCGGGAAATTTTTTGTTTACATCTTTCAGCTCTACCCTGGCCAGTACTTCATTAACGCGTTTAAGTTTTTTGGAATAGGGGTCTTTTGTAAACATGTCGAGGGGGAACATAATGTTTTGTTCTACCGTCTGGCTGTCGAACAAAGCGGAACCCTGGAAAAGCATGCCGATTTGTTTACGAATCTCTTTCTTTTCTTCAAGCTCCATCCTGGTGAAGCTTTTGTTTTCATACAGGATTTCCCCATTGTCTGGTTTAATGAGGCCGACCATACATTTCATTAAAACAGTTTTCCCACTACCACTGGCGCCGATGATCAGGTTGCATTTACCAGTCTGCATAACCGCACTGACATCATTGATCACCGTTTTATCTGAAAACCCTTTCTTGATGTTCTTTAATTCTATCATTATAATAACAATGCTGAGATAATATAATCCGCGAAAAGAATGGCAATGCAACTCACCACCACAGCCTTGGTACTTGCGCGGCCAATTTCAAGTGATCCACCTTCTACATAATAACCATAAAAAGCGGGAATGCTGGATATCAGGTAGGCAAATGTGTAACCCTTTACGATAGCAAAAAATACATTGTAAGGCTGAAAGTTTTCGAGCAGGCCCTTATCAAAAACATTGATGTCAACAATGCCCGATAAAGAGCTGGCAAGTCTTCCACCCCAGATACCAAGACCCATTGAAATAACAACCAGCAATGGTATGGTCAGCATTGCGGCGAGAATCTTTGGCAGGATAAGATACGTTTTCGTATTAATGCCCATGATTTCCAGCGCATCAATCTGTTCAGACACGCGCATGTTTCCGAGTTCAGAAGCAATCTTAGAGCCTACAACGCCGGCAAGCACGATACAAACCAGGGTGGGAGCGAATTCGAGAATAACCGTATCACGTACAATCTGCGCGATGGTAGATTTGGGAATCA
>NZ_DATHKG010000058.1:0-17225 GCF_035489435.1 Flavitalea sp. | reverse complement strand
CTCCAGGATGGCGATCTGAAGCATTCGGTTGACTTCAGAAATGTATATGCCACCCTGCTCAAAAAATGGCTTGGTGCAGATGATCTGGAAATCCTCGGCAGACAGTTTCAGCAATTTGATTTCATTTAAATCCCCGAAGTAAAAAAATCAAACACTTAATTGAAAGAAAGACTGTAAGAGATCTGAAAGATTAAAATAATTTCACTCGTTATTAATCGTTTTATCAAAGGGCTGTTATCGGTTTGCCGCGTTTATTTTGTTATCTTTATAAGGTAACGATTTAGGATAGTAGCCATATGCAACGTTCATGTGAATTTTTTGACAAATCCCATTAAGGCGGGACCAGGTATTCAAAGGTTTACAAGGCGTTTTCCTCCAACCAGTGTGTGGGCGGAATAAATAAAACTGAACGGATGAAACGCATTTCTTTTGTTATTGCCGGGCTGGTAGCGACAACTTTGCTGATAGTTAGCTGCTTTCATAAAAAAGATGAAAGTGCGCAAACTTCCGGGCTGATAGATTTCAACTTCGATATCAAGCCTATTTTATCAGATCGCTGTTTCAAATGTCATGGTCCTGATCCAAACAACCGCAAAGCCGATCTCAGGCTCGATATAGAGGCAAATGCCTATGCTGCACTTAAGAACAATCCCGGCGTACATGCTATTCTTCCGGGAAAACCGGATCAGAGTGAACTGGTAAAACGTGTACTTTCGACCGATCCACTATATATGATGCCGCCACCGGAGTCGAATCTCAGTCTGAATGATGCTGAAAAATATCTACTGAAAAAATGGGTTGAACAAGGCGGAAAATATAAAAAGCACTGGGCTTTTCTACTGCCGCAAAAAGTTAAGCCACCCGCTATCGATTCTGATGACGGAGTTGTTATTAATGAAATTGACCAGTTTATTATTGAGCGTGTTTTAAGAAAAGGTTTGAAGCAATCAAAGGAAGCTGACAAGGAAAGATTGATCCGGCGGATTTCTTTTGACTTAACTGGTTTACCACCTTCTGTGGCGATGACTGAAAAATTTTTGAAAGACAATCGCCCGAATGCTTATGAAATCATTGTTGATTCTTTGCTGGCCTCGCCTGCTTATGGCGAACGGTGGACCAATTACTGGCTCGACGTTGCAAGATATGGGGATACACATGGTTACCAGGATGATCTCCCACGTGTTATGTGGCCATGGCGGGATTGGGTTATCAAAGCATTCAATGAAAACATGCCATATGATAAGTTCGTAACCTGGCAGCTTGCAGGAGATCTTCTTCCGGATGCAAATAAAGAGCAGCTGCTTGCTTCTGCGTTTAACAGGAATCATAAGATCAGCCAGGAGGGTGGTATTGTTGATGAAGAATACCGTGTTGAATATGTTGCCGACAGGGCAAACACTTTTGGTAAAGCTTTTATGAGCATATCAATGGAATGCAGCCGTTGTCATGATCATAAATATGATCCCATTACACAAAAGGACTATTTCAGTTTATACGCGTTTTTCAATAATCTGAAGGAGACCGGATTTGTATTGAACCTCCGCACACCGGAGCCTTATATGCGCATATCAAAACGTGACCTGGAAGGTGAGCTGAAGTTTCTGAATGCAAACAAGGTGATAAAATCTGAAAAGGATACTATATTACAAATGGTTATGAAGGAAGTACCTGGCATACGCAAATCCTATGTACTCAACCGCGGTGCTTATGACGCACATGGCGAAGAAGTAACCCCGGATGTACCCAATTCAATTCTTGCATTAAAACCTGGTCTGCCCCGAAACCGGCTTGGCCTATCACAATGGCTGTTCGACGAAAACAATCCACTCACTGCACGTGTAATGGTCAACAGGATATGGCAGGAAATTTTTGGAAGAGGACTTGTTGCCACTTCAGAAGATTTCGGCAACCAGGGATCAATACCTTCACATCCGGAATTGCTGGACTGGCTGGCAGTCGATTTCCGCGAAAATGGTTGGGACATGAAAAAACTGGTACGCAAAATGGTCTTGTCGGCCACTTATCGTCAATCATCGGTTGCTTCACCGGAACTGCGTGAGATAGACCCTGATAACATTTACCTGTCGCACTCGTCAAGGTACAGAATGAACTCGGAAATGATACGGGATAACGCGCTTGCAACTTCAGGTCTGCTTAATAAAGAAATTGGGGGGCCCAGTGTGAAACCATACCAGCCTGAAGGAATCTGGGAAGACGTTTCAGTGGGTGACAAAAGCGGATACCGTGGTGAAACTTCTTATATTATAGATACAGGTAATCTTGTTTACAGGCGAAGCTTATATACCTATTGGCGAAGAACAGTTCCACCCCCGGCCATGATAACTTTTGACAATCCTATGAAGGAGATCTGTGAAGTAAGACGCACCAGGACAAGTACACCTTTACAGGCACTTGTGTTGTTGAATGATCCACAGATAATGGAAGCATCCAGAGTACTGGCTGCGAAACTGCTCGTAAATAATAAGGGGAACAGCCGGCAGACAATTACAGATGCATTCAGACTAATAACATCAAGAACAGCAAAAGCCAACGAAGTCGACATGCTCGAACAGTTTTATACAGCGGAGCTCGTAAAATACCAGCAGGATTTAAAGTCTGCTAACGCAGTGCTTAAAACAGGGCATCATAAGATTGATTCACGGATTAATGCTGCGAATGCAGCTGCTATGATGCTGACAATTCAAACAATCTATAACCTGGATGAAACGATTTCCAGGTCCTGATAAAAGAGAACGAGATGGAAAAAGAAATACTGGAACAAAAACTTAATGTCAACCGTCGGCATTTTCTCTCCAAGCTAAGCCTTGGCATAGGCGGAGCAGCGCTCGGCTCTTTATTGATACCTGATCTGTTTGGTAAACCTGAAGAAGATAAGTTGCCAGCGGGCATTTCGCATTTTGCACCACGCGCAAAACGAGTGATCTACCTGTTCCAGAGTGGCGCACCATCGCAGCTTGATCTTTTCGATTATAAACCTTTGCTGAACAAAATGCAGGGTCAGGATCTGCCGGCTTCAATCCGGATGGGCCAGAGGCTTACCGGTATGACGTCCGGTCAGAAAGAATTTCCGCTTGCCGGATCACTTTTTAAGTTTAATCAATACGGCGAATCACGTGCATGGGTAAGCGAACTGATGCCTTATACTTCCAAGATCGTAGATAAGATATGCTTTGTAAAGTCAATGCACACTGAAGCGATCAATCATGATCCGGCGGTTACATTTTTTCAGACCGGTAGCCAGCAGCCCGGAAGACCAAGTATGGGATCATGGCTTAGTTATGGACTTGGCAGCGAAAACAAAAACCTGCCGGGTTTCTGCGTTTTTCTTTCCCGTGGCAAAGGCAATATTCAACCACTGGCTTCACGTATCTGGGGCAGCGGATTCCTGGATTCGGTTCACCAGGGAGTTCAGTTCCGTTCGGCCAAGGACCCGGTATTATATCTCCAGGATCCGGAAGGGCTTGATAAGGTCACCCGCCGGAAAATGCTCGATAAGATTGCAGAATTAAATCATCTGCAACTGGAGGAATTCCAGGATCCGGAAATAGCAACAAGAATAGCGCAATACGAAATGGCATATCGTATGCAAACTTCGGTTCCTGAAGTGATGGACATCAATGATGAACCCGAGCATGTTTTTAAATTATATGGACCTGACTCAATGAAGTCCGGCACTTTTGCCGCGAATTGTATACAGGCAAGACGGCTCGCCGAAAGAGGTGTTCGTTTTGTGCAATTATATCATATGGGCTGGGATCAGCATGGCAGTTTACCAAGAGATATTCGTAATCTTTCTAAAGACACTGACCAGCCTTCAGCCGCATTGATTATGGATCTTGAACAACGCGGATTGTTGGATGATACGCTCGTGATCTGGGGTGGAGAATTCGGCCGCACAAATTATTGCCAGGGCAAACTATCAGTAGATGATTATGGAAGGGATCATCATCCCAGGTGTTTTACAGTTTGGATGGCGGGAGCGGGAGTTAAACCCGGATTCGTTTATGGAGAAACAGATGAGTTTGGATATAACGTGGTTAAAGACCCGGTACATGTTCACGATTTCCAGGCAACCGTTATGCACCTGTTAGGTATTAACCACGAAAAACTTATCTTCAAACACCAGGGCAGAAGGTACAGATTAACTGATGTGAGCGGTAAAGTAGTTAACGATCTGTTCACTTAAATAAGGTAAAGATTAATTGAACAAAGCGAAAAGTATAAATGATCTTTTACCTGAATGGTTAGAATAAAAAACATCTTATTGTCGGCGAGCCTGGTCATCAACATAATGCTCGTCTTTCTTTGGCTATTTGAATCCGGCATTCAACAATTGCCCCCATGGATTAAGGTAACCGGACGTCTTCACCCAATGGTACTGCATTTTCCAATTGCGATGCTTTTATTGATTGCGTTTCTTGAGTTACTTAATATAGGATCAAAAAATACTAAAGTAAGCTTAACAGACAGCAACGCATCAACAACTGTTAACCATGCAGCAACAACCACAATAGATCTGTTGCTTGGTATTACTGCTTTTACCGCCGCACTGGCAGCACTCTGTGGTTTTTTTCTTTTATACGGCGGCGGATACGAAAATTCAAATGACCTTTACTGGCATAAGATTTCAGGCATCATCACATCGCTGATAGCAGGCTTACTTTCATGGCTGCGCGGGATTAAAAAACTGTTTTATTTCCCCGCTTTAATTACCGGTTGTATTATGCTCATAGTCACCGGCCATCTCGGCTCTTCCGTAACTCATGGCGATGATTTCATTACTGCTCCATTAATGGCTAAAACAAAAAGAATAAAAGACATTAATGAAGCGGTAGTATACGAGGATATGATTCAACCAATTTTTGATGATAAATGTATTGGCTGTCACAACCCGAATAAACGAAAAGGCGAACTGTTACTTACGGGGTATAAAGAACTTTTGAAAGGTGGCGAAAACGGTGCTGTTTTTCTACCTGGTAATGCAGATAGTTCTGTTCTGTTCAATCTTTTGTTACTTCCTGCAAATGATGATCGTCATATGCCGCCGGAAGGTAAACCTCAGCCAGATGCAGGAGAGATCGCAATCATCAGGTGGTGGATCAGCAACGGAGCAGATCCAAAACAAAAATTTAAAGATGCAAAAAGTCCGGACTCCATAACGAAAATCATTCGTGCGAAATATGACGCAGGCTCAGCGCTTGATCAGTTAAACATTGATTTCGCGGATATCGACCTGATCAATAAACTTGATAACAATGATCGTGGAGTAAAGCAATTGTCTCTTGAAAAGCCATACATCAATATCTTCATGGCGAACCGGAAAACGATCAGCAACTCAGAGATTGAGGAATTGATGCCACTTAAAGATCAGATCACAGGCATTGATCTCAACTATTCCAATATTACCAATGAGCAGGTAAAAATGATTGCGGGTTTTCCTCATCTACGTGCCATACATTTTGAAAACAGCAACGTAAATGACAGTGCGATCAGTATTATTGCAGGACTTAAATACCTGGAATACCTTAATGTTTCTAATACAAATGTGACTAACGCTGTTCTTGATCTTGCGTCTAAAATTAAAAGCCTGAACAGGTTATTTTTATACGAAACAGATGTAAATGTGGACCGCATTACGGTATTTAGAAAAACAAAGCCGAACATAGGCGTTGGGTATACACCAGATCTTTCAAAGGACACTTCGTATCGTGGTAAACTTACTGATCCGCAGGTGCTCATCGATAGCAACATGTTTCTCAACAATGCTACGGTGAAAATGAAATACAGGCTTAAAGGCGTAGATATTTATTTTACGCTGAATGGACGTGACCCGGATAGTACATCGACAATATATAAAAACCCTGTCAGGATTGACAGCTCTTCAACTTTGAAAGTGATAGCAATGCGTGCAGGCTGGCAGGAGAGCAAAACGCTTAGTTTTAAATTTGAAAAAGCTTCGCAGCAATTTGTGAAAGCGAAACTGGAGATCCAGCCTGACAAACGTTATCCCGGAAACGGTGATAGCTCACTTATAGATTTTAAAAGAGGGGCCATTGACGGTGCTGACGAAAACGATATCGGATATGAAGGAAACGATATGATTGCCTGGCTGGATCTTGGAAATAAATGCAGCCTCAACGGTTTATCCGCATCTTACCTGGTTGATCACGGCTCTTTTGTGCTGGCACCTGCACAAATGGAAGTCTGGGCAGCTACTGAAGACGGTAAAAAACTCAATAGGTTAGGTGTTGTTTCAACCCGTGAGTCAAGGCTTCAAAAAGTTGCAATCCGTAAGCTTTTATCTGTGAGGTTTCCCAGGCAATCCCTGAGATATGTAATTGTAAAAGTTAAGAACATTGGTAAAATTCCGGCCTGGCACCCTTCTAAAGGATCTAAGAGCTGGATATTTATAGACGAGATTATTGCCAACTAACTATCAGGCACAACCGAGAAATTACAATATTTTGTTTTTTACATATCACCTGGTATTAAATATCACCTGGCATCAACGAACCAGTGTTATAGTACCTTTTTTAACATGCTGCTGTCCGTTGAAATCAATTCCCCCCACCTTCCAGACATAAGTACCGGATGGCTGTTCCTTGCCGTTCATTCTTCCATCCCAACCAGTAAATGTATCGACTGAGGTAAAAATCAACTGCCCATACCTGTTATATACATGGAAATATAAAACTTTGCTTATACCAACTGCGAGTGGCCGGAAGCGGTCATTTTTTCCGTCGTTATTGGGTGAAAATGCATTAGGCACATAGATCTCAGGACCATTGAAAACCCTGATTTTCATAACGTCTGTTGTGGGACAACCAAAAGACGTGCTTGCTGTAAGTGTTAAGGTGACATCGCGATCTGGTGTAATAATCGGATTCGACACAAATGGATCGTTCATTCCGGTAGACGGGGACCAGGAAAATAAATCACCACCGCTCCCTTTTAACTGGTAAGATTGACCCGTTGCAAGTATGGTATCAGCTCCTGCATTCGCTTTTGTTTCATAAACATGAACTGTATCAGTCAGCTTGAAACTATTACAACCCTGTGTACTTGTTGCAAATATGGAAGCCAGGTAATTGCCACCACTCTTATACATATGATTCACCGAACTACCCGCCTTCATCTGTCCCCCATCACCGAAGCCCCAGTGCCAGTCCTGTATCGAAACAGCAGGGTTGCTATTGATCGCGCTAAAGATCACCGGGTCGCCTTTACAGACATCACTAAAACTGAACCTGATATCGGGACGTTTCAGGATCTCAAAGTTTTTCGAGACGGGTTCGGAAATACAACCTTCTTTAGTGTTTACAGTTAGACTGGAATTTCCAGGGCCAATGTTTCCAAATATCAGGGGGCCGGGCGACTGGGATGAATAAGCGGATCCGCTGATGTTCCAGTTCCATTTGTTTATCGTACCAAATTCTACCGTTGATTTGTCTTTGAAAAAAACGGGCAGACTATCGCAGACAATTCCGGGATCTAGGATGAAATCGGCAACAGGTTTTGATCCAACCACAATATGTTGCTTAAACGTGTCTGAAGGGCAGCCATTGTTAGCAACAATGCTCAGCTTAATATCATAATTGCCGGGCTTTGCATAAGTATGAGCAGGAGGAGCCTTCAGAGAGGAGATAGTTCTATCACCAAAATCCCAATGCCATTTTACGATTTCACCAAATGATGTTGAACTGTCCTCAAATGGTATGCTTACCGGGAAACATGTTTTAATGTCTTTTGGTATGGTGAACGCGGCATTCAGGGAAGTGCAAAAACGCTGAAGGTTTTTTGACCCCCCGGTAGATCCTGTAAAACCCCAGAAAACCATCGGATCCCCGCTGAATACATCCTTAACCATATCAATGGTTGCTTCTACGCGGTCTACCCCATCGATCTGGGCTTTTAATTTTTTTGTTGAGGCGTCCCAGGTAATTCGAAAACTATGGGTTTTGCAGTCTTCAATATTTCCGCCTCCCGCAAGAGCGGTGACCGGACCAGCAAGGTTATTGGGGGAGCTGTGGTTTATATCTCCATTTTTATGGATGGCAATATGATCATCGTATGGATCCTGGTTTATGGAATTTTGCCAGGTATCTATGGCCACTGCAATTGAAGGATTCACTCCTTCTACTCCCAGCCCGCCACCAGTGGATCCGATGCTTATGCTTATTGGCTGCAACACGAAGACGATGCCATCGGCACCCATCTGATCAGTGCACCCTAAAAAAACATCAAACTTATAATCAAATGAGTTTTGAAGATTGATCTTATTAATATTCCATACCGAGCCTGACTGGGTAAGCTGATCGGGAGTCAGGGTGTAGCAATTACAGTTTTCCTGTATCGCGCTGCCGTTCATGTGATATGGATTGACGGCCTGGGCAGCGACATGTTGATGTTGACTTATCAGCACACAAAACAATAAAGCAGCGACAACTATTTTCATGCAATCGAAAAAGCTACAGTTTGGCTAAAAAAACAAAGGGGAATTCAACAGGAAATAGGGAATGTAAACTGAAAGTACTGCAAGTAATTAAAGTTACAGTACACAAATTAAAACTAAGCCGGTAGAAAAAATAGTTAAAGCACTTAAAAGGAGACCAAACAAGCTGAACAAAAATTTCAGTGGGTAGACATTAACAAGACAATGAAAAAGCCATCCATTGAACCGACTAAACTGAACAATGGATGGCTGAATATTCTTACAGGCTGGATTTTACCATCCCTGTTTTGCAACACCTTCTTTGATAGCAGCGAGCGCTTTGGCTTCTCCAAGCAAAGTAGTAAGCTTATTTCCCTTACCGTCGTTACCCTGGGCCATGTAAGTTCCCTTTGCTGTTTTGGTAATCACTGCGTCTATAATAGGCACATTTTTTTCCTTTGTTTTCACGTTGTAAGCAGTGAGCGTTATTGTTGACATAAATGTTGTTTTTAAATGGTTAGTAATTCATTTTAGACTCAAATTTAGCTACCCTCAGCCTGAAAATGTCTATAAAATATAATCATTTTTACTTGAATCGTACATGTCACTCAAAATGAGCAGGTTATGCATTAATTAAAAATTCATCAAATATCTAGTTTCGCATATTTTGCATGACTTTCAATGAATTCCCGCCTTGGAGCTACCTCATCGCCCATGAGCATACTGAAGACCCGATCTGCCTCTGCAGCACTCTCAATAGTCACCCTTTTCAAGGTTCTTGTAGTAGGATTCATGGTAGTTTCCCAAAGCTGTTCAGAGTTCATTTCGCCAAGACCTTTATATCGTTGGATACTTACACTTTCCGCTTTGCCGCCGGCTAGTTTTTCAACCCAGATTTTTCTCTGTTCTTCAGTCCATGCATATGCTTGCTCTTTTCCTTTTTTAACGAGGTATAAAGGTGGTTGCGCTATATAAACATATCCCTGCTCAACCAGTTCTTTCATATACCGGTAAATGAAAGTAAGAATCAGTGTCGCGATGTGGCTACCATCCACATCAGCATCCGTCATGATAATTAGTTTATGATAGCGGAGTTTGATGAGATTTAGTGCCTTAGGATCATCTACAGTGCCTACTGTGACGCCAAGCGCTGTATACATATTCCTGATTTCCTCATTTTCATAAATCTTATGCTCCATTGCCTTTTCCACATTTAGGATCTTACCCCTTAATGGAAGAATAGCCTGGAAGCTTCGGTCACGACCCTGCTTGGCAGTACCACCCGCAGAATCACCCTCAACCAGGAAAAGTTCGCATCGGTCCGGATCCCTGTCAGAACAATCCGCGAGTTTACCAGGCAACCCACCGCCGCTCAAAACACTTTTACGTTGAACGAGTTCACGGGCTTTTTTGGCAGCTGCCCTTGCCTGTGCGGCCAGAATAACTTTCTGGATAATGTTCCTGGCATCCTTCGGATTTTCCTCAAGAAAAGCCTGAAGTGCGCGCGATACCGTGGTATCGACTACACCCATCACTTCACTGTTACCGAGCTTTGTTTTGGTCTGACCCTCAAACTGTGGTTCAGGCACCTTTACAGAAATGATACAGCTTAGTCCTTCTCTGAAATCATCACCTTCTATCTCGACTTTCGCTTTTTCAAAAAGGTTTTCTTTCTCGCCATAGCTTTTAAATACCCTGGTAATTGCTCGACGGAAACCCGATACATGCGTTCCACCTTCGATTGTGTTGATGTTGTTTACATAGGAATAAATATGTTCGCTGTAACTGCTATTGTAGCATAGCGCTACTTCAACCATCACATTAGAAGCTTCGTCTCTGCCTTCAACAAAAATCACTTTCGGAAGTAGTGGGGTACGGCCTGCATTGTTATCCAGCATTTCTACAAACTCAACTATGCCGCCTTCACTGAAAAACTTCTTTGAATAAGTTACACCAGACTCATCTTTTTCACGAAAGTCATTAATGATGATTGTAATTCCCTTGTTCAGATAAGAAAGTTCGCGTAACCTGCCTTCGAGAATATCTTTTTTATATTCAGAGGCAGTAAAAATGGTGGTATCAGGCCAGAAATGTACTGTTGTACCGGTACGGTCGCTGGTACCAATTTCACGAACGGGATACTGCGGTACACCGATGCGGTATTCCTGTTCAAATATTTTCCCTTCACGGTAAACGGTGACCTGTAAAAGCTGGCTCAATGCATTTACGCAGCTTACACCAACTCCATGAAGACCACCGGAGACCTTATATGTGTTTTTATCAAATTTTCCACCCGCGTGTAATACCGTCATTACCACTTCAAGCGCACTTCGTTTTTCCTTTTGATGCATACCGGTTGGAATACCCCGACCATCATCCAGAACAGAAATTGAATTGTCTTCGTGAATATTAACAATGATATTTTTGCAATAACCGGCGAGTGCCTCATCGATAGAGTTGTCAACGACTTCATAAACCAGGTGGTGAAGCCCCTTCTCACTAATATCCCCGATATACATCGCGGGACGTTTTCTTACTGCTTCTAATCCTTCTAAAACTTGTATACTATCCGCACCATATCCTGCGATTGCAGGGGCTAGAATTTCATTAGTTTCTGTTATCATATTTAATTGAAAAAATCAGGTGAGATTAATTCGTGCAAAGGTACGAAAAATAAGGGTGTAAAAGCATTTTAAAACTGAATTTTAGCCTATTTTTCATGCTTATAATCAACTTATTATACTTGATTTTATTTTGTTGAAGAATGTAACGGAAATGCACATGTTTTCAACAATTATAAAGTCTGATTTTTGGGGTTGCCGGGAGTATTTTGGGCTACACTTATGAGTAAAGCTCCCGGCTTAGAATTCCAGGGTTGTTATGCCTGACAATTCTGCATAATCTGTGAGAAAGAATTCTAAGTTGATCTGTTTGAGCTGTTGCATTCACCCTTTATTGCACGATATTTGGTATAGAATACAATTATTGAATAAATAATGAAGAATTCCACCCAAATAACATTAGCATTTCAGGATACACCCGAATCGGGTGATAATCCTGGTGTTGGCGTGCGAATAAAATCACTTAAGAAGGGCGCGAACGAAAAAGGAACGAACGAAAAGGGAGAGAATGAATCGGCCGGAGAAGCTCAGCCTGAAGCTAAAATCCTGGCAGAAAAGCCAGCTGAACCCAAACTTTTCGATGAGACTACAGCAGATCAGGTGACTGAAGGTCAAAATCCTTTAAATCAAACGGACGCACAGGCAGAAGCTTTACCAAAAGTTCAGACTGAAATTCAAACAGAAGCTCACTCAGGTCAGACAGAAGCTCAGACAGAAGCCTACTCATACCAGACAGAAATTCAAACAGAAGCTCAGAATTCAAATTCAGAAGCCCTGCCCCGAACTTCCATCGAAGATAATTCTGATAATCAGGACCTGGCGAATCTCGCTCAACAATTCCACCAATTAAAGAATCAAACCAAGGAATACACTGACTCCAGCGATCAAATTGATGATCAAACTGGTAATCTAACCGGATATCAAATTGATGATCAAACAGGATTTCAAACTGATGATCAAACTGAAAACGGTCATGACTCAGTAAATGATAACGAACGAAACGAGGAAGATGCTGATCTCCCTGTTTTTCGCAGATCAACGCTAAGCGCTGGTTTGTCAGAAGCTGTGGGCAACCTGGTCGAAGATTCAGGCGTCGGTGGCAATGAATTTGAAAGTCAGGAGGGCGATGAACAAGCCGATTCTAACAGCGTCACAGAAAAAGCATCAAAATCGACCAGGGGAAGAAAATCATTAAAAACGATTGACGAAGGCGCTGAACTGATCAATATTCCGCCCGATGAAGTGCTTTTTCGGAAGCAATATTATGCTATCGGAGAAGTGGCTGAAATGTTTCACGTTAATCAATCCCTGTTAAGATTCTGGGAAACTGAATTCGACATTATTCAGCCCCGTAAGAACCGCAAAGGGGATCGTCATTTCCGCCCTGTTGATATAAAAAACCTGTTACTGATCCACGATTTGCTCAGGCGCAGGAAACTTACAATCGAAGGAGCTAAAGATTTTCTCAAAAAGAATAAACGCTCCCCTGAACGTTTTGCTATGATTCAATCTCTTCAAAAAATCAAAGGCTTTATCCTCGAAATAAAAGCTACTCTTTAATAGGCTATGCGAAGTCAACCCCTATCAGGGTTGTAAACGATTCATCACTCACCATCTCCTCAACTCTTTCATAACTCATAACTCATAATTCATAATTCTTCTCAGGGTCTTTTGTCGCCAACCTTATATCAAGGTCTTCAAGCATGCGGATAATAGCCAGGTTCATCTGTTGCCTCAATGCATTGAAGTCGGCTGGCGGGATTGTTGCCGTGAAAAACTCCACATGAATTACAAACGCATTTTTGTTTATATCTGAAAGAAAAACAGTGTAATTTTCTATCTCACGGCTACGCAGCTGAAAAGTTTTTTCGATTGATAATACAAGCTGGTCTACCTGTTCATGAGTAGTGGCTGAATTAACCTCAAGCTGAACAAAAGCACGCCTTTGTGTTCGCAGCGAAAGATTGTCCATTATGCTGTCAACCATCTGTTTGTTTGGCACCGTTACAAAGGTTTTCTGATCCGTACGAATACGTGTACTTCTCAGTCCTATCTTTTCAACAGTACCGGTGATACCCTGAACCTTAACAAGATCCCCCGTCATAAAAGGTTTGTCGAAGAAAATAATGAATGATGCTATCAGGTTCTCCATGCTCTCGCGCAAAGACAGCGCTATGGCAGCTGTGGCTATACTTAAACCGGTAATCAGGCTACCGATTTTCAAACCGAATGCATATTTGAGGACCAGCAGTACTCCGCAGATTATGATGAGTGCTTTGAAAAAGTCTTTAAAGAAAACAATTAACTGGTTTTCCTTTGCATCCCCGGTCGCATTGGCTTTCTGATGCAGGATCATTGCTATGAAATCGATAATGCGCAATAAAAGCCAGATAAAAGAGAGCACGAAAATGATAACCGCCAGAACTTCAACTATACCATGTGTAGAAACTCTATAAATGTTTACGTTAAGAATAGTCGGGAAAGTGAGTTTTTCTATTGAGACCAGGCTCACAACTATGAGGAGAAAAGTTTCCAGTGGAGATACAACAAGATTCACAAACGATGTTTTGTCTACGCCTACCGCAATCCGTTTTATGATCCTGAACAGAAGACCGGCAATATATCTTGATAAATACCTCTTGAAGATCAATGCAAGCAATATAGAACCTATTACAAACAGGTAGGATCTGATTGTGTTATCCAAAATCACTATGTCGAAAAAATTTTTCATTTAAAATTGAATTGAGGAACGGATGTCGCGAAGTTACTCAACAATTAAGTTTATAAGGAATCGTAGCTAAAATTCCCTTCAACGTTTCACAGAACCACCTGATTCGCCATATGCATAAAGTTCAATTACCCCTTCCTGTAAAGCATAGAGAACAGTGTTGGTCATTTTTATTTTTTTTGCATCACGAATACCTGCATTAACCGGGAACTTCTGCAGATTTAATGTACCTGGCTCATAGCGGTAAAGGAAAGCACCATTTCTTCCAAACATCACTTTATTTATAACAGTAAAATCTGTCCAACCGGGAAAAAACAGCCGGTTTTTAAAGGCACCGTAATAGTCAAAAAGATAAACACCTTTGCTGGAATCATACAGGTAAACCAATTTCTCCTGGTCAATAATTACCTGCGGCGAGGGCATTGAATCGAAGATCATTCGAAAATCAGCAGACTGATCAATTACCTTTCCATCATCACCCACCTTCTTCAACTTTGATTCCTGTTCGTCAAAAACCCAGATATTATTGTCGTATGCCTGCCCGATAGTTTTGACCTGGAAAAGATTTTGTTTCCTTAGATCAATGGTCGATCTCACATTTAGAAATCGATCCAGGACCAGGACTGTCCCAAAGTTTTTAAAATAAAGCAATACTTTCAATGGGTTGGTAACATCAATTGAAAACAACTTACCGTATCGACGAACATCATTGAAAACGCCGGCAGAATCGCCTTCACTATTTAATTTTTTGATCTGCCCGCTGCTGCTGACAATGAAACAATTTCCAAGATTGTCTACAGTGAAATCAACTATATCTCCGCTATAGGTTTTCTTTAGCCTGAACAAAGTATCCTGCGCCTGTGTCAGCGATGAAATCAGTATAGATGCGAAAATGACCAGGCAAATTTTGTTCATGGTTTTCTGATGATCTTATGCTCAAGTTCAGGATAACGTGTTTTCAGGCTAAGATGTTGCCCGTCAAAAACTGCATACGTAAAGTAGTTGATCCAGTCTCCAAGATTGATATACCTGCTCTTTTCGTTCAATGCAAAATCAATTGGCAGGTGACGATGCCCGAAGATGAGATAATCATAGAATTTCTTTGAGAGTTCAGACCGGCAGTGTGTAATCAGCCACTCGTTTTCCTCACCCAGGAAATCCTGGTCGTGCTGGCCCGTGGCTTCCCGGCTTTTCCGGCTGAAAAAGTCGGCCAAACCTATGCCTACGGCGGGTGGCAGAATTCCAAACAACCATTGACAAAGAGGATTTCGAAAAATCTTTTTTAGAAACTTGTAACCGCGGTCGCCTGGCCCCAATCCATCGCCATGACCAACCAGGAACTGTTGCGAGTTGAAAACAAATTCTTTAGGTTCAAAATAAACAGGAATATTGAGTTCGGCTATGAGATAATCCTTCATCCACATATCATGATTACCAACAAAGAAATGAATTGCTATTCCCTGGTCCGTTAGCTCAGCTAATTTTCCAAGCAATCTTACATAACCTTTTGGAACAACTTTACGGTATTCGTACCAAAAGTCGAACATATCACCAACTATAAAAATTGTTGCTGCATCATGCCTGATCTCTTCGAGAAATTCAACGATTTTTTTTTCACGCACCAGGCTTCGTTCATAATCGGGGGCACCAAGATGAAAGTCAGAAAGAAAGTATATTTTTTTTGATGGGGGAATAGTCATTTCAAATGCCATCTACCAAAAATACAAATACTTCTTTAGGTCCATGAACACCGACGACCAGCGTCTTTTCAATATCTGCAGTACGACTGGGACCTGAAGCGAAAGTAATCATTGAAGGCAGGCTGTTACCATATTTTGTTTTCATCATTTCAAGGCCATTTTTGATATCATAAACAAGCTGACTGCTTTGTGCAATACAGATATGCACAGGTGCATAAACGCTGGTAGTTCTGCCGCTCTGCTGGGCTGAACTCATCACGATGCTGCCTGTCCGGGCAACCAGGAACTCACAGCCTGTTATTGCAGCGTCACAAACCGCGAGATCTACGGGAGTAAATGCATCAAAACCTGAAGCTTTCAACTGGCCCGCGAGTTCTGACTCCCGGCAAAAAATGTTCTTCCACTTGTTTGAAGCTATTATGCTCTTCAACTGTTCAGCTACTTCACGGTAGTCAAGACAAAAAACAAATCGTCCCTGTAACAGCGTAAACTGCTCAGCGAATTCAATTTCCAGGTCCTGTCCTGATGGTGCGAACACAGAACTGGTGCCCTCACTTTTTGGAAAAGGAAGAGGCGTTGACTGAGTCAACGCCTTCCTTATTTTTTTTAGAATATTTTCCTTAGCGGAAGATACATTCATTGTAATATATTATCTGTTCAACGATTATAAAGTCATCTCACAAATTAAGATGCCGGAATATTACTAACGTTCGGATCATATGGCGGAACACCTTCACTGATAGCGCCATTTGAATGATGATCAGGATTGTCATCGTCAACATCAAGTGTTTTTCTTTCTTCAAACGGACGTTTGCCAATCAGCCTTTCAACATCACTCTGGAACAGTACTTCCTTATCGAGCAAAGCTTCTGCAAGAATTACAACCTGTTCGCTTTTGTCTTCAAGTAACAGTTTTGTTTTCTGGTAAGCCTGATCAATAAGTTTTCTTACTTCTTCGTCTATTAATCTTGACGTTTCTTCGCTATAGGGTTTTGTGAATGAACCTTCCTGCGCCGGATCGTAAAAACTTACTTTACCCACTTTTTCATTCATACCATAAACGGTAATCATCGAATAAGCGATACGTGTAATCTGTTGAAGATCGTTCTGCGCACCGGTAGAGATTTTTTTGAAGAAAATCTCTTCGCTCGCCCTTCCACCTAATGTCATACAAATCTGTTCGATTAACTGATCAGTATTATACAGGTATTGCTCTTTTGGTGTGTATTGAGCGTAACCAAGCGCTGCAACACCCCTTGGAACAATTGTTACCTTTAATAACGGGTATGCATGTTCGAGATACCATCCGCAGATTGCATGCCCTGCTTCGTGATATGCAATAATTTTTTTCTCTTCAGGAGAAATGATCTTATTCTTCTTTTCAAGACCGCCTATTACCCTGTCAACTGCATCCTGGAAATCTTCCATTTCCACATGCTCTTTGCCTTTACGGGCCGCAATAAGAGCTGCTTCGTTACAAACATTGGCGATATCCGCTCCGGCAAATCCTGGCGTTTGTTCAGCGAGCTTATGGATATCAACTTTGGTTGAAATCTTTATTGGTTTCAGGTGAACCTTGAATATATGTTCGCGTCCTTTAAGATCCGGCTTGTCTATTGATATTTGTCTGTCGAACCTGCCTGGTCTCAGCAATGCAGTATCAAGTACATCAGGCCTGTTTGTTGCGGCAAGAACGATGATACCGCTTTCGCCACTGAATCCAT
>NZ_DATHKG010000057.1:0-56099 GCF_035489435.1 Flavitalea sp. | reverse complement strand
GTCAGGACCTTACATGGGATAGCAGGGAATGAAAAAATCCTTTTGTTTAATGGCGCGCTGTATCATCATACAAACTATGATGCCCTGAAAATTATCCTGGATATCATCAACCCTCAGTTGCTGGCACAAGGTTTAAACTACAAAATCCTGGTCTGTGGCAAGGGTTTACCCGATTTCTTTAATGGCCTGAAAGATTATTCAGATAAAAATATCATCTATACTGGTTTCGTGGATGATATTTCAATCTACTTTAAAGCAGCTGATGTATTTCTTAATCCGATTATCAGCGGCGGGGGTGTTAAAACAAAAGCCATTGAGGCAATTGCCATGGATTGTACCGTGATTTCCACTGAAATTGGTGCACTGGGTTTGATTCGTGAAGTATGCGGCAATAAATTACAAATAGTTCCCGACGAGGATTGGCCAAATTTCAGCCGGCTTGTTATAGCAGCGCTCAGCAATACACTCAACAATAATGACCATACACCCCAGGCTTTTTTTGATTACTATTATTGGGGAAGCATAGCAAAAAAAGTGGCACAAATAGTTGAACAATCGATGATCGTTGATGCATAATTTAACCAAGATAAAAATTTTCCGTTGCCTGTTATGGATCACTTACCCGGTGGCCGTTCTCTTTATATATCCATTTGTCTTTTTCAGAAAAAAACATACCAGCCATCTTTTCTTTTTCTTTGACCGCTATGCTATCGGCGGCGCACAGCGGATTCACCTCGACATCCTTAAAAGCGTCGAGGATGTTCCGAAGATGGTTTTTTTCACGCGTAAGTCACCTAATGATGGTTTGAAAGATGCGTTTTATTCTGTGCCAGCTACCAAAAACTTCGATATACATACCTGGTGCGATTACTTGCTATTCAGGCTTTTTTCAGTGCATTATTATTCGTTTTACCTGAATCTCCATAAACGTGTTCATGTACTGAGCTCGAACAGCACTTTTTTTTACGACATGCTGCCCTTCCTTGGAGAACATGTACATAAAACGGAATTGTTACATAATTTTTCCTATGGCAAAAATGGTATGGAATTTTTTGGTTTGGCGAATTACCGTCTTCTTGATTCAAGGATCGTCTATGATAGTTTTACCCTGGGCAATATCCGTAATCAGTATGCTGAGTATAAAGTGCCGGAAGCTTATAACGAAAAAATACTCTTTATCCAGCCCGGGGTGGTAGTGCCGAATGAGTTACCGGTTAAATCAAGTCCACCTTTACATATCCTTTATGCCGGCCGTGGCGGTCCTCAAAAAAGGGTATGGCTACTGAACAGGATTGCAAGAAAATTTATCAGCGAAGGTTCGCCAGTGAAATTCCATTTTGCAGGTCCCCTAAGCGGGGAGATTGATCAGGACATTTCTGCAGCAAGTCAAGTATATGGTGAAGTAAGAACAAAAGACGAAATGAACCGGCTTTACAGCTTAGCTCATATTATTATACTCACTTCAGCCTATGAAGGTTTTCCGATGGTGATAAAAGAAGGAATGGCTTACGGATGCGTGCCCTTGGTAACTGCCCTTGAAGGGAATAAAATGCATTTAAAAAACGGATACAACTCGATTCTGATTGATGAATTTGAAAATGAAGAAGCCGTGGTTAAGCAAGCTATCATACAGATTAACGGCCTGCTCGCCGATGAGGCGAGATTGAAACAATTGTCGAAGACGGCATATGAATATGCAGCTAAGCATTTTGACAGGCAGCAGTTTCTTATGGCTTACCGGGAGTTTTTAATGCATACGCCGATACAGAAGTGAAGGATGCTTTATGATGCAACAGTTTTTGGTCGCTTCTTCGCTCCGTTGGGATCGGGATTGTGCCTTTTTGCGGCTGTGTCCCGTGGTTAATACCTTTGCTCATGCTGGGAGTGGTTCTTGTCTCCGATCGGCTTTTTTGCCCTGATCAGCTTTGTTAGGGTTTCTTCAAGTGCTAATTGCAGTATCGCCCTGATCGGCTTCAGTAACTCCGACCACGGTACGAAGGCCGCGCAAAGGCACAATCCCGCTCCCAACTCACTCATCCACTTTGAGAGATATGCGACCAGTCATTACAAATTTTAATTAACCTTTATAGCAGTGCTTTACTTCTTCTTTTAATGCTATACGTTACCGCTGCCCTTTTAACTTAATTTATTACCGCTAAATTTATTGCAATGCGTTAGTGCTTCCATTATTGCTATACGTTAGCTTTCCTACAATTATTATATGTTAGCACTTCCATCATTGCGCTTGGTTACTGCCCTGAGTTGTTCAAATTAGTTTCTAAAACTATTCGTTAATTTATTGTGGGTGTAACTTGCAAACATCAGTGTTTTAGAGGCAGGTCCAAACTTCAAAATGGAGTAATGGAATTTTTGTTGGAATTTGATCAGGTTTATTATGGCCACGGGAATTTTGCCAGTGTAACCAGCCTCTTTTATTTCATTCAGATCCCGGATTTTAAGATTGCGAATTAGTCGCCACCATGCATCGTAGACAAGCAGGTTCTTTAGTTGTTGAATGCCGGTTTTTTCAAGGATTCTGAAATGTTCCGGTATCTCCACTTCTCTTACTAAGGAACTGGACCTTGTAACCTGTTGCTCGTTAATGCCTATGTTAACAAGGGGCTTGTCAATATACACAGCAACACGGTTATCGAGATACCGCATATAAAAATCCATATCGACCAGCCATTTGAAGTTTTTATCGTAGAAATATTTCTGATCATTGCGGTGAATAACGACACTTGGAGGACCAATTATATTTTTGGATAAAAGGGTGACGGGATTTTGTTGCAATTGCTTTATGCGAAATAATGCTGGTTCGATCATCTCGTTTTTTCCATTGTTATTTCGCGAAATATGGATATGCATTGGAATGCCCGTTATTTCATCAGCAGTTGCTTCTTTAGTCAAATCAGGATTTTCCCCATCATTTAATTTCACATTATAGTAGGCTGTAAAGAAAAAATCGATATTGGGGTTTTGGTTGATAGCATCGACATAATCCTGCAGACTTGAATCGGAAGCCAGCCAATCATCATCATGAATCAATTTTATCCACTGCCCTTTTGCCTGCCTCATCGCCTCATTCCAGTTTTCGGGGGTGCCCAAGGCGGGGGTGTTTTTGAAGTAATGCAAATTTAGCCGGCTGCGATAGCCGGTAACAAGATTGCTTACAGACTCATCCGGGCTGTCATCCGTAATTATGACTTCAAAATCTGTAAATGTCTGGGCTAATAGAGAAGTCAACAACCGCTCGACATAGTCCCTATGCTTGTAGGCCGGAATACATATTGAAATAAAGGGATGAGGACTTCCAATTGACATACAGGGCAAGTTAACTAATATGTTAATGCTTACAGGCCTGGCTTACCGGGCTTGCCATTTTTTATTCTTCTACTGAGGGCATACCTTTGATGAAATTAAATACTATTGAGAGCTTTCGGACTGCAAATCATTAAACTGATTAGCCTGATAAGATACTACCAGCTAAAAAACGGTTTAAAAATATTTTTCGACTTTTTATTTTCCGGTGGGCCGGTAATCAAGATCAGCAGTTCTGTATTTAAAAATGATATCTGGTTAAGAAAAGATCAATCTGACCCCTATATTTTTGACCAGGTCTTTACCGAACAGCAATACGAATTTCCCCATAAGGATCCAAATGCAGTTGAATGGATCATTGACGCTGGTGCAAATATTGGTTTGGCTGCAATTTACTTCTCTCAAAAATTCCCTAAGGCCCGGATCTTATCCATCGAACCGGATCTCAATAATTTCCAGTTGTTAAAGAAAAACACAGTGGGCTACCCCAACGTGGTTCATATACATGGAGCTTTGTGGCACAATACTGAAAAACTAAAAATTTTCAATACTGATGAAAAAAGTGCTGGTTATGTTATGGGACCGGCAGGGGAAGTCAATGATGGTTATGTTCAGGCCCATACTGTTGCAGGTTTGATTTCACAGTACCAGATTCAACGCCTTTCCATACTTAAGATAGACATCGAAGGCTCCGAAAAGGAGGTATTTGAATTTGGAAGTGAGGCATGGCTGCCGGTAACCGATTGTATCATTACTGAATTGCATGATAACCTGAAACCCGGCACCTCACAAGTCTTTTTCAGGGAGATGGGAAAATATAATTGGGTCACTTTTTTAAAAGGCGAAAACATTATCTGTTTCAAACCCTAAGGTTTGCCCGGAAGGTTCCTGGATAATATTAAAATTATATCTCGAAGTGCCAGCAGGCATCTGATAAAAAGTTAAAAGCATGGAAGGGCATCCTATATTCCTAAAAAGTAGACCCTAAGTATACTCGCTTAACGCTTTCTAAGATAACCTGTAGGATTAAACGTCATCATGAATTTCTCACGAGACTTGTCTATCACGAATTCGTTGTTATGTTTAAGGAATCTTTCGATCGATTCGTAAGGTCCGGGCCCATGGTGCTTGTGAACAGGATGTCCATGTACGTTTGAGTCTTCTACGATCATATAACTGCCCTGGGTTACGAACTCATGGTAGATTTTCATCTCCTGGTACACATGACTGTCGGAATGGTCCGAATCAAGAATCACCAATACTTTTTCGCCGGGCTTTATTGAATCACGGACTTTTTTCACTACAGCATCATCAATGGTGGAACCCAAAAGATATTCAACCCTTGGATGCTGGGGTCGATTATCATAAGCTTCAATATCTATTGTCAGGATCCTTCCATTACCGATGATGTCCAGGAGGGCAGCCATAAAAGAAGCGCTCCCACCCCTGTTTGTACCGCATTCAATAATCAGATCAGGTTTGAGCTCATGAAATATTTCCTGGTAAATCCACATATCGAGGGGGCATTTGAGTATTTTTGTGCCCATCCAATATGTATTATCCCAGGTTTGAGAATTATTATGATAATAAAGTTTATGGAACGCGTTAATGATCCACTTGCCCAATGCTGATCCCGGATTGCTTAAATTCATATACCTTTTTGATAATTGTCTTAATTCATACTTACTTGTTCGATATACCGTTACACGATATTTATAAAAGTAATGTAAACTTGTGAAATGCTTAAAAAATTAGAATCACTATTCAGAGTATACTTTCCAAAACGAATGAAAGATCGCCACGAGTATATGGCGTATTTTAAAGGTCTTAAAGGTCTGGAGGTGGGTGGACCAAGCCGGGTACTTTCTTCAAAAGGATTCTTGCCAATTTACAATGTCATCAGCAGCCTGGATGGATGTAATTTTAGCACAAATACAGTTTGGGAAGGAAGTATATCAGAAGGTCAGACATTCAGATATGATAAAAATAAAGTAGGCAGACAGTTCATTGCGGAAGCCACTGACCTGTCTGTGATCGGTTCTGAAACTTATGATTTTGTACTTTCCTGTCACAGCCTTGAACATATTGCTAATCCTATCAAAGCGATTTTGGAATGGAAAAGGGTTACCAGGAATGGTGGTTACATATTATTTGTATTACCTCACAAGGATAGAACTTTTGACAGGAAAAGACCGTTGACTACTCTTGAACATATGATAGATGATTACGAGCAGGGCAAAGGTGAAGAAGACAATACTCATTTCGAAGATGCGATTAATCTGCATGATGTTTCTATGGATCCCGGACTAAAAGACCCCGGGCTTCTTGCTGAAAGAACCGCTAACAATTTCGAGAACAGATGCGTTCATCACCATATTTTTAATACGCCCCTGCTACTGAAGCTTGTTGATTATAACGGTTTGAAAATATTGAAAGCATCACTTTTTACACCCTTCAACATCATCGTATTAGCCCAAAAATTAAAAGACGGTAATATAGATAACAGCGCTTTTCTTGATCGGGAAAATCCATTATTTAACAACAGCCGGTTTCCCTCCGACAGGTTATGATTGCAACTCAAATAGCAGCGGTGGTTGTGATGTATCATCCGGAAATCAGTTTTCTGAAGAACATTGCGACATATGCGGACCAGGTAACGCGCCTTTTTATTATTGACAATTCTGAATTTCCGGATGAAGATTTTTACAAATCATTCAGATCAGATCCAAAGGTTGTTATTATCTCAGACAAGATTAATCATGGAATTGCGAAAGCACTGAATATTGCCGGTGAAAAAGCAAAACAAGAAGGATTTGACTGGTTATTAACCATGGATCAGGATTCATCATTCGACCCAGGTGTTTTATCTGCTTATTTCCAGGCTGCGGATGCTTATCCTGCGAAAGAAGCCGTCGCGGTCTTTGGTCTTCCTTATGACAAAGAGTTTCTTTCCTCCCGCCCTGCCGATGAATTCTATGTTGAAGTGAATTCCCTGATTACCTCCGGATGTTTATTAAACCTGCAGTTATTTGAAAAACTGGAAGGCTTCAATGAAAAACTGTTTATCGATGAGGTAGACCATGACTACTGTTACAGGGCGATTTTATCAGGTTATAAAGTGGTGGTTATAAAAGCAGGCCTGATGCGACATACACTTGGGCGATCACTTGAATTGACAAATAAGAGAAATTTAAGTTCGGGCCTAAAGACTCTTCACAACCCTATCCGAATATATTATATTGTAAGAAACGGGTTGTATGTATCGGGCAAATTCAAAAATGAGTTCCCGAAAGAGTCGGCTAAAAGACGGAAAATAATTTATGTTACAGTTAAGAACAATCTGCTCTATGGCGATCAAAAACTGGCTGTATTAAAATATGCTATCCTGGGACTATGGCACAACGTAATAAAACGATACGGTAGGTTTTAACAGCAGTAATATAGTGGTGAGTTGTGAGTGGCATCAAGAGAATTATGAATTATGAGTTATGAGTTATGAAACCCGGATGCCCAAGGCTATACAACCCGATAGGGTTTGAATTCGCATAACCCGGGGTTAAAACCCGGGTTATGCGTGGTGATTAATTAAAAGTTTTTGATAACTCCATGATTTCGCAATCGGTCAGGCCCCTGTTATAAACCCTGACTTCATCAATTTTTCCGTCGATAGATGTAATATCGCCTTTCCACCATCCGCCGATGATGAACTGGGCGGTGGTACACTTTTTAAGCGTTTTGAAGTCCCGGTTAATGGTTGCTTTTAGAGTCCCGTCAACATAAATCCTTTGAACTCCATTTACAAAACTTGTGATAAGGTGGTACCACTGACCGGCAACCAGTGACTGAGATGAAGTACAATAAATTGAAGGATCATAGATATGCGCTTTTGAACAGGCATCAGCAGCATTTCCGACCGCGAATTCCCACTTATTGATTCCATCCAGGCTTTGTCCTACACCCCAGGCGAGTGAAGTTGTATTCTCAAAATTTACACGCGAAACAATTGAATGCCTGCGATCAACCGACCTCGCCATAACGAACAAAGAGATGGTGACACTGTCTGTAGTTAATTTACCATTGTCCTGCACCATGATATAATCATTTACCCCATCAAATCCTGCGGCGGTATTTGGACGTCCAAGGAACCCGGTAGTAAGAAAAGCGCCATTTACAGCTGTTCCGTGAAGGCTGTTTCCGCTTTCATCATTGAGGTTACCATTGAAAGGATAATAAGCAAGTAATCCCCTGGTTAAATCAGTTAAACAGGTAGGTTTAGTTGGAGGTATCGAATCTTTGCATTCTTCCTTGTCACAGGTAGGACATTCCTTCTGGCAGGAAGCGAAGGAAATTAATAAAAACAAGGCTGCAGGAAATCGCATAAAAAAATAGGTTAAGGTTTGGGAATTTAATGCGGGTAAAAGTAATTTTTTTCAAGTGTATTCAATATAAATCCAAACCGTTTCCAAAATTTTAATTTGATATTTCCCAGATTTGGAACCAAATGCTAACTAACAGGATTAGGGTAAAAGGTGCTATTAGGCAATTTGCAATATTTTTTCTTAGACATCAGGTTACAATTATTTCACGATAGCATCCAGGAAAGAGGCAAGTCCCACGCGTTTCTGATCAGTCAGCATATAACTGATATTATGGTTATAATATTTCAAAAGATCATAGTAATCATAAACCTGTTCAGCAACGACCTCATCAATTTTTGTTAATCCAAACCTGTTGGCTTCATTAAATGCGACAACAAAGCCGGGATCGAGTTTTTTTGCGCTTACCCAGGCAGCAAAAACAAAGGGAAGACCGGTATGATCTTTCCATGCAGCACCCAGGTCATAGATATATTTATTTTTATGTCTCTGTTCCAGTGCCCGGTCACCAATAACCAGGCCAGCAGTATTACCCTTAATCAGCGGACGATAATCGTTTTGGGTAGGCACGATAGCAGGATTGAGTTTCCAGTATTCCTTCAATAAAAGTTTTGCAAGTGCTACCGAGGTCCGGCTTTGATAGTCCATCAGCACTGTATCTGCTTCTTCAAGCGGAACATCACTGAATATACAAACCGAAGCAACTTCTCCTTCTGTCCCTATACAATAATCAGTATTAATATAAAATTCTTTCAAAGCAGGAATCACCGCCACCGGCACAAGTCCCAGATCTATTTCACCACTGATAAGCTGTTGAGCCAGCATTGCCGGGTAGTTGCCTGTAAATATGATATCATTCATCACCGGTGAATTTTCAATACCATAAACAAGGGGCCGGGTATTGAGATAATTCACGATTCCAACTTTTATCTTCTCCAATTCATCTAATTTTGCCCGCAAAGTTACGCACTGATAACTTGTATTCAATTATAATTCATGGAACTTAACGCACTCACAGCCATCTCACCTATTGATGGCAGATATCGTAAACAACTGCATCACCTGGATGAATATTTTTCCGAGTTCGCGCTCATGAAATACCGGGTATTGGTTGAAGTCGAGTACTTTCTTTTTTTATCATCAAAAAAGTTCTTTCCGTTGCCCGCTGCTGTTAAAACTGCTATCCGTGCGATCGCCGATGACTTCAGCCTGGAAGATGCACAGAAAATAAAGGATACAGAAGCCATAACCAATCACGATGTAAAAGCTGTCGAATATTTTCTTAAGGAAAAACTGGAAGAGCTCAAGGCCGGCGCATCAAAAGAATGGGTGCATTTCGGGCTTACATCGCAGGACATAAATAACACGGCTATTCCTTTGTCATGGAAACATGCAGTGGAATTTGAATACCTGCCATTTCTTTTAAATCTTAACCGGCAAATTGAACTGCTCGCACGAGGCTGGAAAGATATTTCTATGCTGGCGAGAACACATGGACAAGCCGCGAGTCCTACCAAACTTGGAAAGGAACTGATGGTATTTGTTGAAAGACTCGCAAACCAGGTAGAACTTTTCATACAGATTCCTGTGTCGGCAAAGTTTGGCGGCGCTACCGGAAATTTTAATGCACATGCTGTAGCATTTCCGGCGAAAGATTGGGTTAAACTCGGAAACGAGTTTGTCACTGAAACGCTGGCATTGGAAAGGCAACAATTCACAACCCAGATTGAACATTACGATAACCTGGCTGCATCATTTGATGCGATGAAAAGGATCAATACCATTCTTATTGATTTGTGCCGTGATCTTTGGACCTATATCTCGATGGACTATTTCAAACAAAAAACAAAAAAAGGAGAAGTGGGTTCATCTGCCATGCCACACAAGGTGAATCCCATTGACTTTGAAAACGCTGAAGGAAACCTGGGCATTGCGAATGCGTTGCTCGAGCACCTTTCTGCAAAACTCCCTGTTAGCCGCCTTCAAAGGGATCTTACAGATTCAACCGTGTTACGCAATATCGGTGTTCCATTTGCACACACTATACTTGCCTTTAAATCGATCGAAAAAGGATTAGGAAAACTGGTGTTAAATGAAGAAAAGATCTATGCTGATCTCGAAAATACCTGGGCAGTAGTGGCAGAAGCAATTCAAACGGTCTTAAGAAGAGAAAATTACCCGGCTCCCTACGAAGCCCTGAAAGACTTAACCCGCGGTAAAGGCGGCATCAATAAACAATCACTACATAAATTCATTGATGGCCTGTCAATTTCTTCAGCAGTCAAAAAAGAGCTGAAAAAAATCTCACCACACAACTACACAGGCGTAAACCCGATGTAAAGAGAGATATGAATTATGAGTTATGAATTATGAAACCTTAATACAGTTACTTCGTAACTCATCACTCACTCATAACTCATCACTCACTCATAACTCATCACTCATAATTCATAACTGGTAACACCAGACTATTCTCGTCCCATGTTTGCTATTTCTAACGAAGCCTGCTTTCTCAAGCACGCGTATGGATGGGCTGTTGTCTACCTCGGTTTCCGCTTTCATTGATTTGATACCGGGATAATTTCGGGCCCAGGAGACCATGCCTGATACGGCCTCGGTCATATATCCCTGGCCACGCGATAATGGAAATGTGCCATAGCCAATTTCTATTTCACCGCGTTCATCGGGGATACCCTTGAAACCTAGTTCAGCCACCAGGCGATTGTGCGTTTTATCGATCACAATCCAGAGTGTATAGAAATAATAGTCCTTTTCAGTGGCCTCGCGCATAGCCGGCACAGTTATCTGGTCGATCATTTCCCGGAGATCCTGAGAAAGCACCCGGTCGCCTGTTTTAAGTCCCAATTCCTCTTCCAGGCGATTATTTGCAGCAATATAAAGGTGCAACTGGCGATTGTCGAGCGCAGCAATCAGTAAACGATCTGTTTCAACCACGGCCCGGTTTAAGATTTCAAAAATGCAAAGTTCCTTTCCATCCTGTTGAAAGTTTTCCAGCCGGGTAAATCCCGATTTGCTCAAAACACTCATAGAACCATAGTTGGACTTCTCGGTTACCGCTGTAAGTTTTGAAACAAGCATTTTTCGAAAAGCATACTGAACCCCGGTATGGGTAAGTTCGGTGGCATATCCTTTTCCCCAGTCATCTCTCAACAAAGCATATCCCACCTGCCAGTAACTGGTATTTTCAAGAGGAATAATAGCAAAAGTTCCCACAAACCGATCCCCGTTTTTTTCATGTACCGCCCATCGCCCGGTCATGGGATTTTTCGCATAGGCATCGATGTTCTGAAGCAGAAAATGGCGGGACTCATCCCTGTCCTTAACTTTCCTGATATACAGCATCACATCCTGATCGCTGTTCAAACGAAAAAAATTGTCTTCGTCCGCTTCAGTAAACCGCCTGACGTAAAGACGACTAGTGCTAAAGATTATGTCAGGTAAGTTCAACAGAGTTATGAATTATGAGTTATGAATTATGAAAGTAGTTATGAAATGAGTTATGAAATAAAGGTTTCATAATTCATAACTCATAATTCATAATTCTCTTTATGTATTTCGCTGGTAAAATGAAATTCGATATTCGGGTTGTTGTTTCTTTCGGTATTCAGGAACCATTCACTTTGGGCCAGGTAAACCTGGTGACCATCTTTATCGGTTGCGATGTTTCCTGATTTGAATTTTGTGAACTCTTCTACCTTTTTGGGATCCTTTGAAGTAATCCAGCAGGCTTTGTAGAATGGGACAGAATTGAATTGTACCGAAGCCCCGTATTCCTGTAAGAGGCGGTATTGGATAACTTCGAACTGAAGTTCACCAACGCACCCGATAATCTTTTTGTTACCACCGAACTGGGTGAATAACTGGGCCACACCTTCGTCAGTTAGCTGTAAAAGTCCCTTCTCCAACTGCTTGGTTTTCATAGGATCTTTGTTGATTACCTCTTTAAAAATTTCAGGTGAGAAGGAAGGAATTCCAGTAAAATAAAAATCTTCGCCTTCGGTCAGCGTATCACCGATTTTAAAGCTCCCGGTATCAAACAGTCCTACCACGTCACCGGGGTATGCTTCTTCGATAATGTCTTTGTCACGGGCCATAAATGAGTAGGGGTTACTAAATCTAACGTCTTTATCCAGGCGAACATGATGAAAGTATTTGTTACGTTCAAATTTTCCGGAGCAAACACGCATAAACGCGATCCGGTCACGATGCTTCGGATCAAGATTCGCGTGAATTTTAAAGATGAACCCCGACATTTTTTCTTCTACCGGGCAAACTTCCCGTGCAGAAGTGGGGCGGCAACGCGGAACCGGCGCAATACGAATAAAAGTGTCCAGCATTTCTTTAACCCCGAAGTTATTTACAGCAGATCCAAAAAACACCGGGGCAACCTTACCTTCCAGGTAGTTCTGAACATTCAGATCACCATGAACTGCATCAACAAGCTCCACATCCTCACGAAGCGCGGCGGCATCCCTTTCACCTAATTTCGCATCAAGAGTTGATTCTGATAAGTCACTGATATTCACCACATCTTCATCGGATGCCTTAGTATTTGCTGTAAATAGAACCAGGTTTTTATCATGAAGGTTATACACTCCTTTAAACTCCTTTCCGCTATTGATTGGCCAGGTCATCGGATGAAGTTGAAGATTCAATTCCTTTTCAATTTCCTCCAGCAGATCGAAACGGTTTTTGCCATCACGGTCCATCTTGTTTATAAAAACGATTACCGGTGTGTCGCGCATCCGGCAAACTTCCATCAATCTCCGGGTCTGCGCTTCTACCCCATTTACGCTGTCAATTACCAGAATTACACTATCCACCGCCGTTAGTGTCCGGTAAGTATCTTCCGCGAAATCCTTGTGACCGGGTGTATCCAACAAGTTGATCAATATGCCGCGGTATTCAAAACTCATTACTGAAGTTGCAACCGAGATACCCCTTTGTCTTTCAATTTCCATGAAATCACTGGTGGCGTGTTTCTTAATCTTATTGCTTTTTACAGCGCCTGCCACCTGGATAGCACCTCCAAAAAGAAGGAATTTTTCCGTGAGCGTAGTTTTACCGGCATCGGGGTGAGAGATGATAGCAAACGTGCGGCGCTTATTGATTTCGTTGATATATTTCATCCGTTAATATTAATTTTTTTTGCCGGATGCCTTAAAGGCAAGGCAGGTGGTGGAACGCCCGGTTGAACATTTCGTTAGCGTTACAATTAAATGGCGTTTCATAATTAAAAATAGCGGCTAAGCCTTTGATAATCTTCAGCACTGGCCGTTTTCAGCGCGCAAAGGTAGCATTTCTTTTTTCGGTTTTGTGAGCGAAATATTCGTAAATTTCAGCATACCTATAGCTTATGATTTTTCCTTTTGTGTCACCCCCGAAAAAAACGCTGGAGGCTTCCGATCATCAGTTGCATGATCATCCCAGCAATTACCGGGCGGCTAAAGAGGTATACCTGCACAGGAAAAGCAATCGCCAGACAGTTAAAAGTATTTCCCTGATTATTATAGGTATTTTGCTCGCAGGGTTTGGACTCAAAAGTTTCCTGCTTCCAAGTAAGTTTATTGACGGCGGTGCTACCGGGATTTCACTGTTATTAAGCGGCGTAACACCATATCCCCTGCCTGTTTATATCGTAATTGTAAACCTGCCATTTATCCTGCTGGGCTATAAACAGATTGGAAAAACATTTGCGATCAAAACCATCTGTGCAATTTTCGGGCTGGCAGTTTGTCTTGCCCTGGTCGAGTATCCAACAGTTACAACAGACAAATTACTGGTAGCCGTGTTTGGCGGTTTTTTCCTGGGAGCAGGTATAGGGCTGGCTGTAAGGGGCGGTTGCGTACTTGACGGATCTGAAGTACTGGCAATTTACCTGAGCCGGAAATCGGGTTCGACCATCGGTGATATAATCCTCGTTATTAATATTGTGATTTTTGCCTCGGCGGCTTATTACCTGGGTTTGAATAACGCTATGTATTCTATGCTCACTTATATGTCAGCTTCCAAAACGGTGGATTTTTTGATCGAAGGATTGGAAGAATACACCGGTGTAACCATCATCTCACCAAAAAACGAAGAAATTGCCAGGATGATCACTACAAAACTTGGGCGGGGTGTAACAGTTTATAACGGTTCAGGTGGTTACGGTAAACGTGGATATATCCGTAGTGATCAGCAGATACTGTTTACCGTTATCACAAGGCTTGAAATTTCGCGAATCAAAGCTGAAATTGAATTGATAGATTCTTTTGCTTTTGTAGTGATGCACAGCATTAAAGACACCAAAGGAGGCATGATTAAAAAACGCCCGTTAAAAGAATAATGATTCAGAATGGAACAATGATTGTCCGGGGAGAAAGATGATCCTCAGAAAAACTTTGCGGTCCAGGTCCTCACGAACTTTTCACCCGGGGCAAGTTTGTTTATTCCTTCTTTATGTTCGAGCAACTGGTCGGAATTAACCGGATCGGCAATACCGCACCAGGGTTCAATACAAACAAAGTCTCCTCCTTTTGCAGCCCATAATCCCATATACGGAAAGCCCGCGTAGCTGAACTCCAGCCCATGTGGCGTTTTTTCTGATTTCAGGCTCAGAACGGAAGATTTTAATGATTTAAAAACGATGGCATCACTCGCGAAAAGATTTTTAGAAAGCGGGAGCCGGTCATTTGCGGTTAACAAAGGCAAGGGTGACGAATCGATCAGTCCATCTTTCGTGATGGGCCAGCGGTTGGCAGTTTCGACTTTCTCAAACTGAAGATAATAGTCTTCATAAATTGTTCCGGGCGAAAGTGGAACCTTAAATGCAGGATGTGCGCCAATGGAAAAGTAAATCGGTTGTTTCGCCGGATTCTGCACCTCGTAGCTTACGGCGACAGTATTTTGAAGCAAAGCATATTTTATCCGTAGTCTGAACTCAAATGGATAAACTGCCATCGTCTCTTCATCGCCGGACAAACTGAAAACACATTCATCCTGTTGATGATCTTCCAGGCTGAAAATTCGCTCCCTTGCGAAACCATGTCGTGGTAATGAATAATCCTTGTTATTAAACCTGTATAAATTCTCCTTCAATGTTCCTATGATCGGAAACAATACCGGTGAGTATTTACCCCAGATGGCAGGGTCACCTTCCCACATATATTCCAACTGTGTTTCTTTATTAAATATGCTTGTAAGTTCTGCTCCTTTCGGGTTGATGGTAACCCTGAGATTTTCATTTTCAATCGTAATCATATACGGGAATTTCAACTGCAATATAATCGATAAAGGCTCCACCGTTCCTCACAAACTTGCCTCAAAACCTGCAAGTGTCTGAAAAGCTGATTATATTTGATTTATGCGTCGTTTTGTTGCAATCATCTGGTCCAGCCTGAAAATGGCTTTACAGGAATTCAGGTCAAATAAACTGAGGACCTTTCTTTCCTTATTTGGGGTCACAATAGGGATTTTTTGTATCATCAGCGTGCTTTCTACAGTGAACAGCCTTGAGATGAAAGTGCAGAGTGATCTGAAGGCACTCGGTAATAATACTATCTATATCGATAAATGGGTTTATGTCGGAGGCGATGATTATCCCTGGTGGAAGTATGTGAAGCGGCCCTATCCGAAATATGAGGAAATGCTCGCGTTGAAAGATAAAGTGCCGAGTGCGGCAAATATTGCTTTCGTCACAGATTTAAATTCAACCATTGAGTATGAGCAGTCTCAGCTGACCGGTGTAACATATTATGGATACTCAGAAGATTTTCCGAACATCCAGAAGGTTGAAATTATCCAGGGCCGCGCTTTATTGCAATCCGATTTTGATCAGAATGTCAATGCGATCGTTGTGGGTCATGAAGTAGCTGAAAAACTTTTTGGCAAAGCTGAAAGTGCCGTAGGCAAACAAGTTACTTTGAAAGGAGGAAGAGGCGCAACTATCGTGGGCCTGATAAAAAAGCAAGGTAAAAGTATGATCGGTGGCTGGGAATTTGACAACAGCATTCACATGGTTCGCGGTCAGCTAAAACAGTTAAACCCTGAAGAATGGTCGAATCCAAAAATAATGGTCCAGGCCAAACCCGGTGTTTCCACTGCGATGGTGATTGATGAATTGGAAGGAGCCATGCGCTCGCTGAGAAAACTTAAACCAACCCAGGAAGATGATTTTGCTTTGAATGATATGAATGCCTTCACTTCCTTTACCGACACTATATTTGGAAATATTAACAAGGGTGGCTGGTCAATAGCTGCCTTATCCCTGATCGTAGGTATGTTTGGTGTGGCGAATATCATGTTTGTGACAGTGCGGGAAAGAACCAGCCAGATTGGCCTCAAAAAAGCAATCGGAGCGAAACGTTCCACCATATTAACTGAATTTCTCCTTGAGTCCGCTTTCCTTTGTATACTCGGCGGTCTTATTGGTTTGATACTGGTTTTTATTCTTACCAAAATCGCAAGTTCCATGATCGGGTTCCCCTTGTTCATTTCTGCTGATATCATGCTACTGGCAATCGGGATCTGTATTTTGGTAGGAGTACTTGCGGGAATCATACCTGCCTCTATTGCGTCTAAGATGAACCCGGTGGTTGCGATTCGAAGCAATTAGTTATTTCAAATAATAAAAATAGTAATATCAAATATTACAAATAGTAATATCAACTATTACAAATAGTTATTATCAAATAATACAAATAGTTATTATCAAATAATAATTCCCGGCAAATAAATAAGATGATCATCCGCATAATTAACAACCCGACCATGTTGCCCTTAACATGTTGCCCTTAATATGATGTAACTTTGCAGCCGGGTAAAATGTAAACTGGTGAGTCAAAAATCTATCTCAATTCTTGCTATTGAATCATCTTGTGATGAAACAGCTGCAGCTATCTGTCGTGATGGAATTATTCTTTCAAACATCATAGCAAACCAAACTGTGCATGAAGCTTTTGGAGGTGTTGTTCCAGAACTTGCTTCGCGTGCCCATTTACAAAATATAGTTCCGGTTGTTGACACTGCAATTGAATCAGCTGGCATACCATTGAAGGATATCGATGCCATCGCGTTTACAAATGCACCAGGGCTTATCGGTTCTTTGCTGGTTGGCGCCCAGTTTGCCAAATCATTGGCAGTATCATTGGATAAACCATTGATCGCAGTGCATCATATGCAGGCCCATGTGCTTGCAAACCTGCTGGGTGATCCACCACCATCTTTTCCTTTTCTTTGCCTGACTGTCAGTGGCGGTCATACGCAGATTATTTTATGTACATCTCCCGACAACCTCATTGTGCTTGGTGAAACAAGGGATGATGCTGCCGGCGAAGCATTTGATAAATCAGCAAAGATTCTTGGTCTGCCTTATCCCGGTGGTCCGTTGATTGATAAATATGCCCGCGAAGGGAATCCAAATAAATACAAATTTCCCGAACCAAAGATTGATGGACTGGATTTCAGTTTCAGTGGATTAAAAACATCGATCTTATATTTTTTGCAGGACAATCTGAAACAGGACCAAAAATTTATTGAAAAAAACCTGGCTGATATCTGCGCGTCCATTCAACATCGCATCGTGACTATATTATTAAATAAGCTGGAAAAGGCTGCATTACAAACCGGCATAACGCAACTATGCATTGCAGGTGGTGTTTCGGCCAACAGTGGACTGCGGGCGGGTTTAACGGCCCTCGGCGAAAAACACAAATGGCAAACATTTATTCCTAAGTTTGAATATTGTACTGACAACGCCGCAATGATTGCCGTAACAGCGTACCACAAATATCTTGCAGGACAAACTAACCCGTTGAATGTGCAAGTCAGCGCCAGGGCCCAGTGGTGAGTGGCTTCAAGAAAATTATGAATTATGAGTTATGAATTATGAAACCAGTTATGAGTGAATTATGAATTCATAACTCCATAATTCATAATTACTTTCATAATTCATAACTCATAATTCAAAATTCTCTTAAAATAACTAATAATCATAGCTTGTCTAACGCCTATTTCCAGTTTAAACAATTTCGTATAGATCAGGAAGATTGCGCCATGAAGGTTTGTACCGACGCATGTATACTTGGGGCCTGGTATGCTTCTAAATTATTATTAAGGGATGGTAGTGCTATATCTGATTTTGCAGGTGTAAAAAACATACTTGATATCGGAAGCGGAACAGGTTTATTGATGATGATGCTGGCACAGAACACAAAGGCGGACATACATGGAATAGAAATAGAATCTGGGTGTTTTCAACAGATGGAAAAAAATATCAATCAGAATGATTGGTCTTCCAGGATAACAGGATACCAGGGAGATGCCAGGAACTATTTGTTCCCCATACAATATGATTTCATCATAAGCAATCCACCATTTTACGAAAACGACTTATCGCCGGAAAAAGAAAGCAAACAACTGGCTATGCATAGCAAGGCTTTAAACCTGGAAGAACTTGTTGCGGTGGTTGTGAAAAATCTTATGACCTCTGGTACTGCTGGCATCATGCTACCTTTTCACCGTTCTTCTGCATTTGAGATACTTGCAGCAAAAAAAGGATTGTTTAAGTCAGAAGAATTAAAAGTCAGGCAAACTCCCAAACACAACTGGTTCAGATCAATCACCAGTTATTCATATAGTCTCTCAGCTGATAGTCAGTTAGCTGATGTTAGGGTGACTGAACTTACGATCAAAGATGCCGCTGGAAATTATACGGATGAATTCAGGCATTTGTTAGGTCCATATTATCTTCAATTACCGGATCAGGAAGTACCTTCATAAGCACACAGATGCTCATTGGTGAGTTTGAATGGATCACTGTTGAATTGATTACACTTTCGTCAATCGACTCCTGTATCTACACTTACCACTTCCACCCTACCTACAACTCACTCATAACTTTACCACTCACCACTCATAACTCATAACTCATAACTCCATTTCCCGCTCACCACTCAGGAAACGCCTGCATAATCACTCAGGTATTCATAATGAGGCATAAGATTCCCCTTCTCAATCATGGTAGCACGTGTAATAATTTCTGATCCATTGCCTACAATGTCCTCGAGTACATATTTTATCAGTTGCTCCCCGAAATAACGACTTGCATCTCTTGGAAGTTCATTTGGCAAGTTTCCAACGGCCATGATATCTACTGAATCTTTCAGATATGGCGCTGTTTTTTCTAATGTTTTGCGGTCAACGCCATAAACAGGATCTTCAATAGTTTGGTCCCCGAGATTGATGGGAACTGAACCGTTTGCATCATCAGTGATGTCGGCAATCGTTTTTATGATAAATGCTTCATCGGATATATCAGCTTTATTAAACAACCTGGGCACTGTTTTATCCCAGTAAATTCCATTCAGCAGAATATCGGTTTGTTCTGCATAAGGCAGGAAAACGCAATCAAACTTTTCCGGTTGGAGATGAAATGCTTCCCGGTCATAAGTGCCTGTTATCCTGTCTTTATAAAGATCGCCCCCTTTCAGTTGAGTATAAACCGGGTAAGCAAAACGCCTTTTAAGATACATATCTGGTTCCACTTCATGTATGCCCAGCAGGTTCATGATTTCCAGGATACCATGTGCTACCCTGCCTGACCCTGTTACTGCAATCTTTACATTTGGCAGTCGAAGGCCGAAATAAGTATGAATCAGTTCCCGGAAATTTCTTTGCTTATACACCCGGTCTATATGATACAAACCGGTGCGCTGACCATAAGCCATCATACCATTGTGAGCACCTACTATACCGGCAAAAAAACCAAAACCGATGATGCGCTGACCATCTTCATGTTCAAGGCATTCGTAATCGATCAGCGTTATTTTTTTGTTGATTACTGTTCTGAACAGCTGCTGATTATAGTCTTGTTTCTTTTTGGTGTGAGAAAAAAACATGTAAGTTTTTCCCGGGATAAGCTCGTCGGCAGGCACTTCTTTAATCCCCATCAGGATATCGCAATCATCAACATTATCTTTTACTGTTACTCCTGCCATTTCATACTCCTTATCTGAGAAGCAACGCCCCGCTGAAGACTGGACAATGATCCTTACATCTGCCGAGTTCTTTTGTATCCATTTACACTGGGCGGGGATCAATGCGACCCGGTTATCTGCCGGTATTTTTCCTTCCCTGATAAGTCCGATTGTTATCATAGCATATGAACGGTTTCTACAAAGTTGTGGTTTGGGCACCTGACTGCCAAATCGTATTGAAGCTCAATCTACAATTCATCCGGCATATTAAGCAGTCCACACTATTAGGGATAAACAAACGATAAAACTCAAATTACATTTGCGCTGGCTCTTGTCGTTCTTTTCAATTGATAAAAATGAAACAGTTTCTCATCCTTTTGATATTCCTGGTGCCGGCCATGGCATTTTCACAAATGTTGCTGAAACCAGGCAATCCATGTATTGAATACAAACGGATCTCTGATGAAACGTCGAATATGATCTGGTATCTGATGCAGGATACAACGAAAATCGAAATCGGGAGGATTACAAGCGATATTCAAACAGACAGCCTGAACCTTACGGTGATCACTACGGTAAGGATGCGCCAGGCACCTACCGCATGGATTGATAGTACAATTGCCGATCGTAATTCTTTGAAGCCGGTTTATCATTCTTCCTACAACACTCAACGTGATATGATCATTCGTTTTGACAGTCTTATTACAGGGTATTATGCCGACAAGGAAAAAAGATCAACCATATCAATCAGCGATAGTCCGTCAATGGATTATTTCGACAGCAATCTTTATCCTACATTGATACGTTGGCTACCATTGAAAACAGGTTTTACAAAAGATCTGTCAATCTATGATTTCAATCCCAATGGTAAAACCGGGGTAATGAAGGTGTCTGTGATTGCGGTAAGGCAGTGTGAATATATTTACCAGGATAAGGAGATAAAGAAAGTATACCTGGTTACAGTGAAAGATGAGATTAGCAGTGGCACTACCACATATTTTATAGATATCGAAACAAGAAAGCTTTGGAAGATGGTAATTGCTTCCGGTGAACGTAAGATGGTGATGGAAGCGGTCTAGAAAATTCTTAATTCAAATCAGGTTTCCAGGTCCTGAATTAGTGCCTCATTTAAGTTTTCTTTGTGCTGCCAATGCATTTATTAACCGGCTATCGTTACGCTGATCCGGAACAGGATTTGCCGGATTTATGTTGAGGATATACATCCTGATTTTATTCCGGGAACTATTATCCATTGATATTTCGTCACCGCATGTTGAACTGGAGTAAATTGGTTTGTGAACACAATAATAGATAACTTCCTTATCTACGGTTATTGCCAACGCCTCATTATCTATCAAACTGTTTGTTTTTTTACTCGCTTCGTCGCTGATTAAAAACTCAAATTCTTTTTTATTATAAGACCTGATGGCATCGTTGGTGATAAATGGAGTGTCAGCCAGTTCCGCCCTTGACCTATCTATTTTACAGGGACCGGGACCTCTTGTCGTTTTGAATCGATAGATTTCGACGAGCTTACCGGCATCGGAACCGGATTTACCACAGGAAACAGCAAACACCGATATCAGAAAGAGGAAAGCAACAGAGGTTTTCATCGTATTTTTTCGGGTGACAATCAAGCCGGATTGAACGTTGTATCCCGGATCTAAAAAACACGGTTCGTGTAGTGCCCGCGAATGCATATAATGATAGTTCAACTTGTTGGTTTGCTTTGGCAGCTTGTATCTAAGCCTTATCATAAACAAGCATCACATCAAAATCAAACTTCCCCATTGCACCAATCAGTTCAATGGTAACCTGAATAGGATAGTCCTTTTTGTAAGGCACTTTTTCCCACATATCTGCCGGAATATTTATGGGTTGACTCAATATGATAGTAGGTCTGAAATGATACAGGCTTGGATTTATCAAAATCGGAGGCGCTACGACTTTTAAGGCAGTGCCGCTTACACAGGTAACCTGGATATATAAACCATTTTTAGTAAGTTGACTGCCCCATTCATTAGGATCAGACCATTCAAACAAAGGTGTTAGTAGTATGCTTTTGATTTGTATTGATGAACTTTGATTCGTCAATACAAATTCTTTTCTACTTTCGTCGTTTGTTAACCTGATAATCAAGTCTTTTTTTATTGTAGCTGTACCTTCTATGCTATAATTGGTGGCAGCACCAGCACCATGAATTGCCAGCAATTTATTTTTAACCATATCAGCAAGTATTCTTTTTACCGTTGGCAATGGAATATTTAATTTTTCTGCAATTTCTCCGGATTTAGAACCCGGATGATTTTCAGTGAATGAATATATTTTCTTCTCTCTCAGTGTTAACTTTCCGCTTTTTGTTTGTACTTCAAGCTTTGCCATTAATTGACTTTGTATATTTTTTAGGCAATTTAAAAAAAACATTACCCAGGGGTGAACATCTTCGCCTGGCCTTTGCCGTTGGCACTGCATTAAAATTTTATAGTATTCGGATTTGCGGCTTTCAATTTCATGTTCAAAACTTATATATTGAACCCAGGAATATCCATGTTTGAGTAACAGTAACGTTCCCAATAAACGGCTTACACGGCCATTACCATCCTGAAATGGATGAATGCTCAGGAAATCATAAACAAATACAGCAGCTTTTATCAAGGGCAATGTTTCTGTATCTTTTTTATACCATGCTATCAATTTTGCCATAGCATCTTCAGTGGCAAATCCGGGATCTGTTGTTTTAAAAATTACATATTTTGAACCGCCGGGATTTTCTGCTTCTACAACATTGCTATGCTGTTTATAATTGCCTTTATGCCAGCCATCCTTTTCACTATGCTTCATCAATTTATTATGCAGGTGCTTCAGGTTATTCTCTGTAATATCTATTTCCCCGAAAGACTCTGCTATCAGTTCCAATGTTTCAAAATAACCCGCTACTTCCTGCTGATCCCTTTCCCCCAATTTCGATTTCTCAAGATTATTTATCAGCACTTCCACTTCATCATCAGTCATCTTAGAACCCTCAATTCGGGTTGAGGCTCCAACACTGCCGACAGTGGCGATAGATTTCAACTGTTTCAGCGTTTGCCTCTCTCTTTTCTCTATCGTTGTCCATGAGGCATCAAACCGGTCAATTTGGCTGATTTCTTTGGTTAATTGCATCCAGTTTGGGACAAAATTAAAGTTGTAGATTGAATTTGACATACGAATGATACGTTTCGATACGGTAATATACGATTACAACTCGAATTTCTAAAAGAAATATTGATTCGATTTGATACGATTATATACGATAATTATTGGCAGAAGGTTGTACCGGGACCCACACCCTCCTGCCAGTAAAATCCACCAGCACTAGACCTTATTTTCTGCATTACCCTGGATATTTCAGTATGCTTTATCCCTGTAGCTTTTGCCGCATCATTTATTGTGGGATAAGTAGCGACACGGCCACCGCTCAGTTTATATTGGGTTACTTTTTTGCCGAATGTTTTTTTATTTTCTTTTCGCCGTTTGGCAATTGTATCGAGCATTGGCTTAATATCAATTTCAGTGGCTTTCCCAAAACGCCAGAGAAATCCACCGGCTGAATATTCAATGCCTCTTGCCCGGTTACTGATATGACTATGGCTGATCCCTGTTTTCTCAGCAGCAACAGCAATGCTTGGATAGGTTTTAATTTTCTTACCGCTCATGGTGTATTGTGTCACCTGTTTGTTATTGGCTAACTTTGAATTCACAATACCAAGTTTCCTTGCTTCCAGATCAACTACAAGCGGTTCCCTACGATTCAAATCGAATATACGTTGTTGCTTCTCAGCAAGAGAAGCCTTGATTAAATTAGAAGATGAAATATTTAAACCATTTCCATCTTTGGTAAGTATCACTGCAGATTCATCTTTAAGTTTTATTGGCTTATTAAAACAGTGGTACACCAGCCTCGCTAAAGAGAAATTATATTTTTGTTTGTATAAAGTAATTGTAGTTCGCAGGAAATAATATTGTCCATCATAAACCCGTTTGGAATTTTCATCAGCACAGGCTTAATTATTTTTTCCGGCTTTATGTATACCCTTCCATCACTGTATTCAAGTTCATTTTCAAGTCTTTTTATTCGCCCGAAATTTGAAACCTTAAAATACATTTCAAGACCAGGTATATCTTTCCAGCGCTCCCCCTTTATATTATTCAGTTCAGTATTTTGATATGGATAATTTTTCATTTAAATTTCAAGATAATAAATGTAGTCCAAGCAGACAATAGATCGGCATGAGAGACTATTGGTCCGACACACCCTGGGAAAATGCCATTGAAGGAGCAGAAAGTCGCATGTTTCGCCTTTTTGAGAAAAAAAAGAACTTTGAAACTTTAACTCATAAAATGACTTTACACTGGTTTAAAAATACCATTCATAGTCGCGTTGAAAGGGCATGTTCAAATTCTGAATTCTTTGCTGGACGGGGATGTCGGAAAAATTCGAGCGGAAGGTTCTACCTTTTAATTTTTCTGCTCGAAAAATCACCGCTTAGCTGGAAAAACTTTTTTGAAAGTGCCGTCTAATTTGATCGCTTCTCTTAAGAGTTTTTTTATGGGCTTTTCATCAATCTGCTCGGGGGTTTGGTATATTTTATAAAAGATTTGCTTGTTCGTACCATGAGACAGAAAGCGATCGCGGTCATTTAGTTTATTCCCATACCAGAAACCTAAAAGAACTCCTTTTTTGATACCTCCCCTCGGAACAGTGGAAGGCCAAATAATGCATCTTCCTTTGTTGCCATAAAAAAATGGAACATTGTATGATATTTTCTCCCGGCAATATTCCGGAAGTGTTTCAATAATTATCTGTCGCAGCACATCGACAATTATTTTTTCGTCTTCAGGAAGTATAGTAAACAGATCGACGAGGTTTCTGATTTTCATTGAAGGTTCAAATTGAGTTTTTCAAATTTAGTCGTTTAACTTTATTCAACCAGTAACCTAACAGCAAACAAACATGGGCAGTTTGGAACATCAGGCTCCGTCTGGGCAATTTTTTTACTCGAAGTAGAAAGCGGGAAAAAGCGATCAGAAGCGGACGAATAATTTTTTTGTCAATTATGCTCGGTTGTACTTGCACCGATTTTCAGTCAGTATCAGTCTGCCATTTTTGTCAAAAGTGAATGTGCTGTGAGTAAGGCTTTACGAAGATTTGAAGCCTCAAGAAAAGCCTTTTTTTCAAAGACATTTCTCCCGATAAGTTGGTCTGTCTATTTACTGTCAACAATAGTGGGAGAATGCGGTAGAAACTGGTAAAAGTTGGATATTGACAGAAATAAAAAAAGTCTGTAAATCAATGACTTACAGACTTTTCTTGTGCACCGGGGTATATTTAGTCTATTGATAAGTTCTGTTGCAACAACTTTTTGCCTGTAACTGCAGGCGTTGACGAGTTTAAATATTTAGTTCTATGGTAGAAAACCAAAGATGGCTGGAAAATGTGTAGAGATTCGTTTAGGAGTAATCTGATTCAGAAATAGAAGATATTCAATCATCGAATTAGGCAACCGCCATCTTATTATACTTATTCCTGTATTCGATTGGTGTAAGCCCGGTTATTTTTTTAAACATAGCCCTGAATGCTTTGGTATCGGTATAACCCACAGCAAACATCACTTCATTAATATTTTTCCGGCTGTTTTCAAACTGGCGCTTGGCGGCTTCAATTTTTACCCGGTGTATATATTCCTGTACTGAGTTATTGGTAGCTTGCTTAAACCTGCGTTCAAAACTTCTTCTGCCCACTGCAACCATATCGGCCAATTCATCAACAGTTATTTTTTCCTGTATGTTCTTCTCTATAAATTCCTGTGCTTTTTTAATGGCTGCATCTGGATGATTCTTTTGTCCGTTGAACACGGCAAAAGCATTTTGGCTATCCCTGTCTATATCTATTGCAAAGTATTTAGATGCGAGAATAGCCGTTTCCCTGTTGGTATATTTTTCTAATAAATGTAATAGTAACATCCAGTAAGAATGTGCACCGCCACTCGAATAGATGCGGTGTTCTTCTGTAATAACACTTCCGTCTATCACTTCCACCTGGGGAAATAGTTGCCGGAACTCATTTTGAAAACCCCAGTGAGTTGAACATTTTTTACCGTTCAATAATCCGGTTGATGCTAATAAAAAAGCGCCTACACAAAGTGATGCCACTTCTGCCCCTTTTTTGTATTGCTCATTAATCCAGGGTATCAATACTTTGTTTTTTGATATAGCGGTTTGCATATCGCCAAACAATGCAGGTATTAAAACAAGGTCGGCCTTTTTTATATCTTTCAATTGCTTATCGGTGTGTACCGAGAACATTCCATCATTCAGTTTCACTTCTTTCTTGGCCCCTACTAATTGTACATTAAACAACGGTTTCTTCCCTGATGCAACTAAAAATTGATTGGCAGCAGTGAAAAGATACTGTGGGTCGGCAATGGCCTGCATTACTGACGATTCAGGAACAAGGATGCTTACATTTTTCATATAGCTAAGGTAATAATTATTCCTGTCGCAAAACACCCCTTTATAGTCATATTAGTACAGCAGTTTTTTCATTTTTGCTTGCCATCTTTGTTTTGTCAAATAATTATTAACTATAAAATTTTAAAACATGTCAACTAATAGAGTACAACAACACAGAGTATTAACTACAGCACCAGAATAAGTATTCAGAGCTTTTACTGAACCCGATGCTATGGCTTTCTGGCTGCCGCCCTCTGGTTTTGTTGCCAAAGTTCACAGCATGGATGTGAAGGAAGGTGGAAGTTATAAAATGTCGTTTATCAATTTTATTACCGGAACTGGTCATTCATTTGCTGGCGAATATTTGGAAATAAAACCTAATGAACTTTTGAAATATACCGACAGGTTTGACGACCCTAACCTCCCTGGAGAAATGATAACCACCATACAGTTGAAAGCAGTATCATGCGGAACAGAACTTATTGCCACACGGGAAGGCATACCTGCTGCAATACCAACAGAGATGTGTTATTTGGGTTGGCAGGAATCGTTAGATAAATTAAAAAGATTAGTAGAGCCGAATATACCGGATGCATAATCAAATTATTATAAAATTCAAAAAAATAAATAATATGCGAAAAATTATCATAACAACGAATATTACCCTGGATGGCGTAATGCAAGGCATGGGTAATCCTAATGAAGATAAATCAGGTGCTTTCAAATACGGCGGTTGGGCTGTACCACATTCTGACCAAGTCAGTGATTTGGTGGTGCAAAAAGATATGAAAGAAACAGTAGACTATCTTTTGGGCAGAAAAACGTTTGAAATTTTTACCACTTATTGGCTTGACCATGCAGCGATTTGGCCTGGCATTCATGATGGCACTAAATACATTTTGTCCGGAACCATGAAAAAGTCAGATTGGGAAAACACGGTATTTCTTCAAAATTTAAAAGATATTAATAAACTAAAAAGCACTGAAGGTTCTGATATTCAGGTTTGGGGTAGTGGTGAGCTCATTCACCTTCTACTTGAGAATGGTTTAGTAGATGAACTTCACCTCAGGATTTTTCCTGTGATTCTTGGTGAAGGAAAAAAGTTATTCAATGATGGCATCATTGCAAAAGCTTTTACATTAATAGAAAGTACCGTTACATCGAAAGGAGTCATTATTGCTAATTATAAACTAGCTGGAGAAGTAGAGACCGGTTCATTTGGATATTGACAATTCTACTTGACATACCTGGAACAGCATATTTCAAAAAATTGAACCTCAAAAAAGCATTACAGAATTAAGGGCATTTAGCGATGAGAAGGGAGCAGTTGGCACAGATACTCCGCCCACCTTATGCACCACTGTTTTTAGCGAAACAAATGGTAAAACACTTGTAACGGTTACTGCCAAATATAGAAGTCCTGAAATATTTGAATTTATGGCACATGACCATAAAGAAGGTCTTGCATCATGTTATGAGAAATTAGATAAAACATTAGCCACCATTAAGAAACAGAGAAAATGACAGGTGAAGAAGATTATAGTGGCGGATTCAGAAAGTTCGATCAGTGAACAAAGAAATTTACCTCTTAGTAATTTAACCTTATAAACATAATGAAAAAAGTAACAAGCTTATTGATTCTGTGTCTGATTGGTGCTTCGCTTAAGGCGCAACAAGACCAACAGGAATCCTTAAAGTATCATTCATTAGAAATTAAAAATAAGAAAACCATGAATACACTTACTGACAAAACAGAAGTAATCATGAAGCAATTCAACGATGCTTTTCAAAAAAATGATCCATCCTTATTAAAAGATATTATTTCTCCATCGTGCATAATGGAAAGCATACAAGGTCCAGATGGCGCCCGATATGAAGGATATGATGCATGTTTTGATTTTTGGAAAACGTTAGCCAGCGATTCAAAAACTCACTTTGACATCGAAGAGGTATTTACTTTTGGAGATAGAGCTACGATTCGTTGGCGTTATTCCTGGGGCAGTGGTAAAGATAACGCTGTACGAGGCGTTACTCTTATGAGAGTTCTAGACGGAAAAATTATTGAAGCGCTGGGTTATGCTAAAACAGTAACAACTACGGGCTTGGATAATTAGAAACTAAAGTGGAATCGAAGCAATTAGTCATTAACTCAAATGTTTGATTTTACTGTTTTCTATAGCAGTAAAATAAAACAAAATAGCTAAGCCAGATTTGTCTTTCAAAAAAAGAGAAAATACCAATTAACCATTATAAATTTCATTTACAATGGCAAAGCAAAAAATAACCCCCTGTTTGTGGATTGAAAAAGATGCTAAAAAAGCAGCGCAATACTATCTATCCATTTTTGAAAACGGCAAACTAAAATCATACAAAGCCTATAAAAATTCAGGCACTCCCAGTGGCGATTTTGATATGGCAACTATGAATTTATTGGGAATGGATTTTCAGATACTGGCTGCCGGACCGCTGTTCAAATTCAACGAAGCTGTGTCGTTTGTTGTTACTTGTAAAGACCAGGCAGAGGTGGATTACTATTGGAAGGCCCTCATCGCTAAAGGCGGCAGCGAAGGCCCCTGCGGCTGGCTGAAAGATAAGTACGGACTTTCCTGGCAGATAGTGCCGGAGCAGTATTTCAAACTAGAATCGCACAAAAACAAGGCGAAGCAGGAATACGCATTCAAGGCATTAATGAAAATGAAAAAAATAATCATTTCCAATTTGGAAGAAGAATAATTGAAGGTTTAAAACACGATAATGAAAAGCATTCATTCCTATCTCACATTCAATGGCAACTGTCGGCAAGCAATGGCCTTTTATCAAAAATGCCTCGGTGGAAAATTGACTTTTCAAACTATTGGCGAATCTCCAATGTCTGAAAAGATGCCTAAGAAAATGAAAGATTGCATTTTACATGCTACACTTTCAAATGGAACTCTTTTATTAATGGCTTCGGATATAGTTTCTGAAAATGGATTGAATAAGGGTAATGCAGTTTCACTCACATTAAACTGCGGGAGTGAAAAAGAAATAAGAAGCTGCTATAAAAAACTTTCAACAGGCGGGCTGGCAACTCATCCATTGGAAGATACTTTTTGGGGTGCATTGTTTGGCGGGCTTACAGATAAATTCGGAAATCACTGGTTACTTAATTTCAACAAAAAAGTTTTAACTAGTAAAAAAGAAAAATCATGAAAACAACAATTAAACAAATTGCCGAAGATTTTTCGAAGCATAACTTTCAAAAATTGTTTTCACCAAAACACTTCACGAAGCAACTTGGAATAACAGCATTTACCAGATGATAAACACCTTGAGAAAATTAGGAGTAGAACGACAGGCAATTGAACAGCCGTTGGATTTAGCAGTACCCGAAAATAAATTGATGCTTGCATTTTATCTGGCCGCACCAGAAGTAGAAAATGACCGCAGGGCATTGAATGTTTTGCTGGGTACTCTATGAAAAGGCAGATAATAAAGCCAAAAGAGAAATCATTGGTTCGATATATCCCGAAAAACTCGTTTTTGACGGATTCCATTATCGAACCGCCAGGCTGAATGAAGCCGTCGAGCTAATATACAGTCTGGGTAAGGGTTGTAGTGAAAATAAAAATGGACAAACCGAGTCAAATTTCGATTTGTCCACTTTTTTGGTGCCCAGAACAGGAATCGAACCTGCACTACCTTTCGATAACAAGATTTTGAGTCTAGCGCGTCTACCAATTCCGCCATCTGGGCTCAAATTGCATCAACCTCTTGATGCTCTGAAAGGGATGCAATATTACAACTTCGCAATCTTTCAACCAAACGCGAAATCAAATAATTATAGTACTGGCAGCTTTAATGACTGGCAGCTTTAGCGGCAACAACTTTTTTTGGGAAATATCCAACGCCTGATAAACTTCAATATTCTAACTGCCATAATGCTGAGTATTTAATCCTATGATCCGGCCTACCGATTACCTCAGTCACGCTTTTCTCAATTACGCTGGTCACTTTCACGCTGGTCCCAATTATGTAGCCTATTTCACTCCATACTCAATCACAGTACTCTCAGTGGCAAAGATAACTGGTGTTTCCCTCAGCCCGAAATCCGGGAAATGGAAATATCCGTTAAAGCTGTTATTGAATTATTAAACCGCTAAACTTTGCTGATTTAATCCGCCGCTACACCTGATGCTAATTTGGTCAGACATTAAACCTGTTACTGAATTATCACTTCCGGAGGATAAAAAACAAACCTGAATAATAATCGTCTTTTTGATCTTCGATCTTAAAGAGTTTCAGGACGGCAAAATATGGCAGGATCAGGGCGAACAAAAGATAACGAAATGCCTTATTTTTTACTGCATAAACCTTCCGGCGCAGTATGTCCCAGATCACGGTGAACCCATTTCCCAGCCGCTGGGACTGGATCTTAGAGAAATTGGCAAACTCCGAAATAAAGGTACTTTCTGTTAACCTTATCCTGTCCTTAATATCCCGGTATATAAAAGGCGTACTGATAAATGCCGTTCCGCCGGGCTTTAATAAACGATGGATTTCCTTGATTGCCCTGGTATAGTGATCAAGATAAAGAAACACTTCTATACAAATAATGCTGTCAAAAGAATTGTCATCGAAGGGAAGCCCCTCCTGGATATCCCCATAAAGTACCCCCAGTTCTTCATTCGCACTAAGATCCACAGCGGTAACAGAAGCGTTAAACAAATGATTATATCGGGGCCGCATTGCTCCCACGTCAAGCATTTTCCCTGTAATGAGATGCTTATTTGCGCTGAGAGCCTTCTCAACCAGGCAACGGTGATAGGTTTTAAACCTGTAATCTTTCAGGGACATAAAATGTTGATTGTATCATAATTTATGCTAATATCAGATGAATTACAAAAGAATTTTTTAGAATTTACGGTTAAACCGTTCGTGGAGTTTTAGATAATCTGCCAAAAAATTATTGTAACATTTGATAAACCCGGACGTCTCTAGTGAAATAATCAATCCCCAAATTTCATCATATGATCAGAAACTTTTTCAAGATCGCGTTCCGTAATATGGCTAAAAGTAAAACCTATAGTTTTATAAATATCCTGGGACTTGCGGTTGGTTTGGCTGTATCAATGTTAATCGGACTCTGGATCTATGATGAATTATCGTTCAATAAATATCATCCCAACTACGAAAAAATTGCCCAGCTTTATACTACCCAGACCTTCAATAAGGAAACCGGTACCCATAGGGCCATTGCCATACCGATCGCAGGTGAGCTCCGCACAAAATATCCTGCAGATTTTAAATACGTAGCACTGGGGTCCTGGAACTTTTCGCATGTGCTTGCAGTCGGAGATAAAAAGATCAGCCAGGAAGGCATGTGGGCAGAGGAAGATTTTCCAAAAATTTTTGCAGTAAAGATGTTGAAAGGAAGTATTTCAGCATTAAAAGATCCAACATCCATACTTCTCACAAACACAATTGCAAAAACATTATTCGGAAAAGAAGATCCCATTAATAAAACGATCAGGTTGGATAACCAGACCGATGTAAAAGTGGCGGGGATTTATGAAGACTTCCCCCATAACTCATCTTTGTATACAACGAAATATTTATTGTCATGGAAGAAATATGGAGAAAACGAAGAATGGATAAAGCGGGCCCAAACACAATGGAACAATCATTCGTTTCAATTATTTGTCTTGTTAAATGACAATATCGATTTTGGTAAAACAACCGCTAAAATACGTTTGATTCCAAAGGCTCATGTTGAAGAAGGTAAAGAAGAGATCCTGCTTCATCCAATGAAAAAATGGCACCTGCACAGCGAATTTAAAAACGGAAAGATCGTAGGCGGAAGAATAGAATTTGTATGGTTGTTTGGGATCATAGGCATTTTTGTAATGCTGCTTGCCTGCATCAACTTTATGAATCTGTCTACCGCAAGAAGCGAGAAAAGAGCGAAGGAAGTTGGTATTCGAAAAACCATAGGTTCTTTGCGCAGCCAGCTTATCAGCCAGTTCTTAAGTGAATCGGTATTCGTTTCATTGATATCTTATGTGCTTGCCATTATACTTGTGCTCTGCCTTTTGTCTTTCTTTAATAGTCTTGCCTCTAAAGAAATGCGCTTCCCCTGGGCCAAACCGGGCTTCTGGGCAATCACGCTTTTTTTCACAGTTATTACAGGTTTGATCGCAGGAAGTTACCCGGCATTTTATTTATCCGGCTTCAGACCAGTCAAGGTGTTGAAAGGAACTTTTCGCGCCGGCAGGTTTGCAGCGTTGCCAAGAAAAGTACTTGTCGTTATACAATTCACCGTTTCGATTGCATTAATCATCGGCACGATTATCGTTTTCCGGCAGATACAACATGCAAAAAGCCGGCCTGTAGGTTACACGCGTGAAGGCACACTCACCGTCATGATCGGCACTCCTGAGCTTGGTAAAAATCTTCAGAATATAGAACAGGAATTGATCACTGCCGGTGCAATCAGCAGCATGGCGGTATCATCCAGCCCTTCTACGGGTGTTTGGTCAAACCAGATCGGTTTTGAATGGAAAGGAAAGGATCCGACAGATGTTCCGCTTTTTGGTATTGTGGCAGTCAGTCATGATTTCGGAAAAACACTTCGATGGGAAATAAAAGAAGGAAGAGATTTTTCAAGAAGTTTTCCAACTGATACAGGTGCATTTGTTTTGAATGAAGCTGCTGTAAAACTGACCGGCCTTAAAAAGCCTGTAGGTGAAATAATAAGATGGAACGATGTGGATCGCAGGGTTGTCGGAGTAGTCAAAGACATGATAATGGAATCTCCTTACAGTCCTGTTAAACCAACTATATTTTTCCTCGATTATAACTGGAGAAGTGTTATTACGCTACGCATCAACCCGGCACTCTCTGTAAAAAATGCACTTTCCAAAATAGAACCGGTGTTTAAGAAGTTTAACCCCGGTGCTCCCTTCGAATATAGATTTACTGATGAAGATTATGCTGAAAAATTTTCTGATGAAGAACGAATTGGCAATCTCGCGACCTTCTTCGCCATACTCGCGATCTTTATTTCATGTCTCGGATTGTTCGGTCTTGCTTCATTTGTTGCAGAACAGAAAACCAAGGAAATCGGAATCCGGAAAGTGCTGGGTGCATCGGTATCAAATGTGTGGCGGATGCTTTCAAAAGATTTTGTAGTGCTGGTGCTTATCTCCTGCGCTATTGCAGTTCCACTTGCCTGGTATTTTCTTTATGGATGGCTGGAACGATACGAATACCGCACTCAGATATCATGGTGGGTGTTTATCATTGCAGTGACCGGTAGCATGATGATTACTTTGCTTACTATCAGTTTCCAGGCGATTAAGGCCGGGCTGGCGAATCCGGTGAAAAGTCTTCGTTCCGAATAATCGTTCCTTCGGCTGTTTGGTTCATCCTGGCTTTTTTTGCTTGCGCAGGCATCCAGGTTTCCGGGCTGTTTTCCCTGTCTTAACAAGAGTGTTTATGCCGGGGGATACGATTGGCCCTGATCGGCTGATGGGGCCTTGATTGGCTTTGTTTACCATTCTTCCAGCGATAGAGGCTGTCTTCCCCTGATCGGCTTCAGTAACTCCGAGCAGGGAAAGAAGGCCCGTCAACCTGGATGCCTGCGCAAACAAAAAAAGCAGCGATTCCCAAAAACCTCATCCACTGGGCGCTGCAAAGAGTTACGATTGATATAGTAGATATAAAATCTCTCCTACTTGATTTAGATGAGAAGATTTAGATGAGAAGACTTAGATGAGAAGTATTGTAGTATGCCATGAGACCACAGTTAAGGTTTTTTTTAAATGGTCCGGATGACCCTCCCTTCAATTAAACTTTTCGCGGTAGGCTTTGGGAGACAGGCCCACGTTTTTTTTGAATAGTTGCCTGAAGGATTTGAGATCATTGTACCCGGTTTCAAGCATCACTTCCAGGATTGACCGGCGGGATTGTTCGAGAAGTTTTTTGGCTGCTTCGATTCTCGTTTTTTGGAGATATTCTATGGGAGTAATACCGGTTGCCAGTTTGAACCGGCGTACGAGATTACGGCGGCTGGCCGGAACTTCAAATAGTAATTGCTCGATCGTGTTGCTCGTATTGAATGACTTGCTGATCTTTTGCTGAACCATTGTTACAAGTTCATCTCCGTGATTACTTAATGGCAGAAAAGTACTGAAATATGATTGCTGTTCGCGATCCATGTCGATCGCGAAATACTTGGCTGCCCTGATGGCTATATCACGACCGCAATAATTTTCAACCAGCTTCAACATCAAATGAAAACTACTGGTTGCACCGCCACTGGTGTAAACATTGTCTTCTTCTGTGACCACAGATCTTGGCTGCATGATTACGTCGGGGAAAGCCTGTACAAAAGCATTTACAGCCTGGATATGGGTGGTCGCGGGACGATGGTTTAAAAGTCCCGTTGCAGCCAGCAGGAATGCACCTGTACAGAAACTCGCAATCGCTGCTCCTTCTTTATACTGTCCCTGTAACCATTGTATAGCCTCGCTGTTGGCCATTACTGCAGTCTTGGGATCTACGTTCCCAAATGCAGGTAAAAGGATCAGATCCTGTTTTTCTGCAGCTATGATGGGCCTGGTAAGATAACCCGTATAATGTACGGGTTCGTTGTCCATTGTGTGAAACAAACTGATCTCAAAGAAAGCAGCGCCCGATTCTTCCTTCATATAAATGTTTACCGTTTCAAACATATCCAGCATCGCGGCGATACTCAATAAACGGTGATTCCTGGACAACAAAATTGCAAGCTTCTTCATACTAAAGGTTTCGAACTCCAATATAACGGTTTTGTCTCAATTGCCCCCTTTTTTTGAGCAGAGCATCAAATCTGGAGTTGTTCTCTGCCTTAATTCATACTGGTTATTCATTGCATTAGCCTGGCGGGATCAAGACGAGCACAATGTCGATTTAATTTTTGTATTGCATTATATGAGCTGACTTTTTTCGAGCTTAAAAATATAGAGTTAACGTGATTTTGAGTTTTACTGTTTTTGAGCGCATATAAGTTTTAAGCGCATTCTTTTTTGAATTACCATATTTCTAAGTTACCCGTTTTCTGAGTTACACCTTTTTTGCCTTACCCTTTTTTTGACCAATGGCATCTTTGATGCTAACAGCTTTTTGAGTAATCATATTTTTAAGTTCCTGCTTTTTCGAATTACTATTTTCGAATTACAGTTTTTTCGGGATACCAGGTATTTGATAAACATAACTTTGACTTAACAACCAATATAGTTAAGCTGTTTTGAGCTAACATATTTTTATGTTAAGGTGTTTGCTGCATAAGTGACCTGCCGCTCTGAAAAGCTTACTGCAAAAGGGCTATAGCGAGGGTTGGATCTAACTGAAAGCATACTATTTCGCATATACATAATTGCTACCATTTCATTTATGCTCTTGTCTTTATCTGAATTATATATATCAATAAGCGGGATATTCGAATGAGTGGCACGAGTTTTTAATACGTTTATTTTTATTAACTCTTTAAAAAACTTATTCATGGCAACTAAGAAAAAAGCCGCACCAAAAAAGAGTGCATCGAGGAAAGCTGCTCCCGAAAAAAGCGCACCAAAAAAAGCCGCTAAGAAATCATCAAAAAAATCAGCTCCCAAAAAGAGGTCAAATAAATCAATGGATGACTCTTCCGCACTCATGGAACTTTTTGTTGACGGACTGAAAGACATCTACTGGGCAGAAAATCATCTGGTCAAGAACCTGCCAAAAATGCTAAAGGCGGCTGGTGCACCGGAACTAAAAGCAGCTATAACTGATCATATCGAAGTAACTAAGCAACAAGCCGGCAGACTGGAAAAAGTATTTGGCCTGCTCGAGAAAAAAGCCCAGGCCAAGAAATGTGAAGCAATGGAAGGTTTGGTGAAAGAAGGTAACAGTATTATCGAAGAAACAGATAAAGGGACTGCCACCCGCGATGTAGGTATCATCCTTGCCGCACAGAAGATCGAACATTATGAAATTGCCACCTATGGCGGGCTTGCTCAACTTGCCAAGACTCTTGGGCTGGAGGAAGTAAAAAATCTTCTTGGTCAAACCCTGGATGAAGAAAAAGAAGCCGATGAGTTGCTTACCCAGGTCGCAGAATATAATATCAATGTAAATGCTTCGCAGGAAGACTAGACTCAATACGACTTTAATATCGGCGGCCAGGAGATGATATCTACCTGGCCGCTTTATTTTGATATAGGGCTCCTCACTCGTGCTTAAGTAATCCTTCGAGTTGTTTGATGATCTTATTCATATCAATTCCTTTTCCAAGTACCGGTTTAAACAGGTCACCATTAATTTTAAGCCGATCCATCGCGTTTATAATAGTGAAATCCTGAATACGCATGCCTTTTTTGACTTCTTCCCAATACAGCGGCATAGATACCGGTGCAAAGGGCTTCGGCCTCACTGAATATGGGGCCGCAAGTGTTGCCTGTGGCCGGTTTTGCAGGAAATCCAGGTATATGCGTCCCCTTCGGTTTGCAGTCAACCTCTCGATACTGGTGAATTCCGGAAGTCGCTCATGTACCAGTCTTACAATCATACGTGCAAATTCTTTCGAGTGTTCATAATCATATTTAGCACCGAGCGGAATATAAATGTGTAACCCGGTTGAGCCCGATGTTTTTGGGTAAGATGGCACTTTGAGTGCTTCCAGTATTTCGTGTGTTACATTGGCCGCTTCAATCACCTGGTTGAAATCATTTTTGTCCGGATCGAGATCAATAATACACCAGTCAGGGTTGTCGGGCGACTGTATACGGCTGCTCCAGGGATTCATCTCGATTGTGCCCAATGATGCCATATATAAAAGACTTGCTTCGTTGGAACAAACAAGAAACTCTTTATCGCGGTTGTCAGCTTCACTATGATATGGAAAGGTTTGGATCCAGTCGGGAACCTTCCCCCTAACATCTTTTTGATAGAAGCTTTTGCCCGCGATTCCATTAGGATGCCTGTTCAATGACTGAGGTCTATCCTTTAAATATGGCAACATCAACGGTGCTACCTGGTAATAATAATTGAGCAGATCGCGTTTCGTGTACCCCTGTTCCGGCCAATAAACCTTACTTAGATTTGTGAATGTAACGAGTTGTCCATTCAACTTTTTTACCTGTCGTTCTTCAGACGGATTGAGCAATGTACCCCTGTCCTTTTTTACACCGGCACTGAAAAGACGTTCGTCGCCCAATACTTCTTTGATTGTCTTAGGTTTTTCAAGTACTACATCCTTTGCTTTTTTATCTTCGCGCATGCCTTCAAAAGACGGATGACGCATCACGCCGTCAGTTGTCATCTCACGATAAGAAACTTCCGCGATCAGTTCAGGTTTCAGCCAGGTAGCTGTAGCTTTAGGTGGATCCGGCCTGAAACGGGAAGGTTTGTTTATATCCGGGACTGCTTCAAAAGACGGTGATTTTCGGATCAGTGGTTTAAACTTCTTCATCATGTCCTTTTGCATTTTCAGCGTAAACCCGGTACCGATTTTTCCTGTGTATTGCAGCCTTCCATTTTTCATAACCCCTACTAACAACGAACTAAAAAGTTTGGACGATCCTTCATTACTTGTATATCCGCCAATAATTACTTCCTGCCTGGTGGAAGTTTTGATCTTGACCCAATTCGGGGTTCTTGCTCCGGGGATATATTCACTGTCTGCTTTTTTCGCAATGATACCTTCAATATTCATCTCCTTCGCCATTTCAAAAAACGCTGTGCCGGTAGCATTAAAATCAACACTGATAAAAATGGTTTCGTTTTCTGCTGGCAAAAGTTTTGTCAGCATCCCGCGCCTTTCGACCAATGGTTTTTCCATTAGTGACTCACCGTTCAGCCACAAAACATCAAATACATAAAACCGCAGATCACCATCGGCTTCGCTTCGCCAGTTTTGAAGATTCCCAAAACTTGCATGACCCTTATTGTCTGCCACTATTACTTCCCCATCGAGTACCGCCTTTATGCCGAGTTTCGTCAATGCTTTGTGAACGGGATAAAACTTTTCATTGAATGATTTGTCATTTCTTGACCTTAGTTCAACATTCTTTTTATCTATATAAGCAATCGCCCGATAGCCATCCCATTTGACTTCATAGATCCAACCTGGCTTATCAAAGGGTTTATCAATCAATGTTGCTAACATGGGACTTAAATGCTGCGGCATTTCCGCTTTGATATTGCCTGCAATTTTGCGCTTTCCGGCTGATCTGGCCGGTGATGATTTGCTTTTTGTTTTAATGGCGGAGCCGGATTTGACTGGCATGGTAATTTATGTTGAATATAAACAACCATGCAAATCAAGCACCAACAACTCAGGCACGAAAACCCCAGCGATTAAGGAGCTATAAGCCAGCACTGGTTGCCCATTGTCAAAGAAAATAAATTCCACGAATAGGTTCATTAAGCTAAATGAAAAGCATGATTTAATAAAGTATATAAAGAGTTGCACTTAGATTTAGAATAATCACAGGAGATGATAAGTTGGTGGCATGATTTGAGTAGTACTGACCTAATACTTTGACTTAATATTTCAGGATGAAAGCCTACCTATGTCTGACAAAAGTGAAGAAATCATACAACAGGGTAAACTATACAGGGAAATGTTTGAAGCATTGCCTGTGGCCGTGACTTTGACCGATCATGAAGGTTTAATGAAGTATGGAAATAAAGCTTTTTTTTGTTTGACCGGCCAGGATCCCAGTCAGATCATTGGTAAATCCATCTATAGTTTGTTTGATAAACGTGTGGTCAATACGGATCACGATGATGAATTGACTGTGCCGCTCCCCGCCGGATGGGTTGAATCGGGTGCATGGCATAAACCGGACCCATTACTGCAGGTGATTGACAATACCGGGCAAACCGGTGTCGCGTTAACTGAGTTGAGGTTGAGACTTAATGATAACGATTATCCTTTAAGGGTAGAGGTGACAAAATTGTCTGAATTTGTTTGTTTTACTTTTACATTAACCTGCGATAGTTGCCCGCCAGGCAGCAACCGTTTTAACCTGGAAACCTCGCCCAAGGTTTTGCAAAATGAAGCGCTGGAGGAAAAACTTGCGGAGTTGGGTCAGCATAACCGGGATCTTTCAAGATCCAACCAGGATTTATCACAATACGCCTATGCAGCAAGTCATGACCTCCAGGAACCGTTAAGAAAAATCAGGATATACAGCGACATCCTGATTGGTAGTCCTCAACTCAGCGGAAAAGAAAAATTCATTGCCAATAAGATCAATTTGGCTTCTGAAAGGATGAGTCATCTTATAAGTGACCTGCTTAATTACTCAAAATTACTAAAATCGGATGCGGTGGTTGAAAAAGTCAATCTCCAGGAAATCATGAAGGAAGTAATGATTGATTTCGAAATAAAAATCCAGGAGAAAAACGCCATTGTGAATATCCCTGAATTGCCCGGGATTCCAGGTGTGAAATTGCAGGTGAATCAATTGTTTTATAATCTTCTTGGCAATGCGCTAAAATTTACGGTTCCTGGCCGGCAACCGGTATTAGAAATAGTGGTTAACCAAATAGATAATTCAGAAGTCAGACAATTTATAGCCAAACCTCAGACTGATATCCCCTACCTGCATATTAAGTTTACGGATAACGGGATTGGATTTGAGTCAAAAGATTCTGAACGGATTTTCGAAGTTTTTAAACGGTTATACCCCAGGGAAGTTTACGAAGGCGCAGGAATAGGCCTTGCTTTATGTCGTCGTATTGTGCAAAACCATGGCGGATTCCTTTATGCGACGTCTAAACCGGGAATAGGTTCCACCTTCAATATTATTCTCCCGACCCTTCAACCGGATATTAAGGCAAAAAAAAAGGGCCAGAATAAAGATTCAGCCCCGTTATAATCCAATATCCTATGAAAAACCTGATGCAATAATAATTACAAGGGGGCTTTGCACAAAAGACCCTTGAGTGAATGACCTGAAATTTGTGTAATTGGCAGTAAAAAGATTGTAAATGACAACGGGTTAAGCTTTTTCATTCATTAATTTTTTTTGCATTGTAACGCAAACTATCAGCAATATAGATAAGGGTAACTGCGCCGACTATTCCTGTAATAATTGCTACGATCATCAGACTTTTCATATAAAATATTTTTAGTTGTAAATGTAGATTGAACTATGCGTCCTGGTTCGTTAAAGCTTTTCATCGCATCAACCTCTGACGGGCCGGCTTAGATCCCTGAGACTTTTGATGCTGTCGTGAGAATGAAGCAATTCGTCTAACTGATCCGAAATCATTTCTCTTAGATATCCAGATAATTCCTCACATTGGATTGCGGTCCGGTAAGCCTCGAGTGTAGAATCTTCATTTATTTCACAGTTCTGAAGAATCTGGTATTTTTTTTTCCCGGCCAATGTGTTTCTTACATTCATCCATGCCCTGTAGAACTTACCTTCAAGACTGGTTCCGCGCTCTGCTTCTCCACCCAGTATATCCACTTCCCGCGAGAGTACCCGGTTGTTTTTTTTGGATTCATCAATCATTTTCATAAACAACGGAGACAGCACCTGGTCCCCGATCTTCAAATCTCTCAACGACAGTTTGTACGCCTGAATCCGATCGTTGTTAATTTCAATCAGGTCATTCAGGATTTCTATGGTTTCCACAGAGATGGTGGTCATAAGCATATATTAATGCTTTGTCATATAAAAATCTTATGCCATTGAAATTTGGTCCGGTATTAAGCCATTTGGTCTTTCAAAACCTTAATCTGGTGATGGGATTCCCTGATACGCGACTGGTGTTCGATGAGAAGATCACGCAGGTAAGCAGCAACATCTTCTGTCCGGAGAGAAAAATCGTATCCGAGGAGGACCGCAGACTCGCAAACATCAGTATGATCAAGGATATTCAGGCGACTCCCTTCACCGAAATTGTTCATGTTTTCAAGGGCAACCTGGTATACCTTGCCCCGCTTCAGCGTCGAAAGTTCGATTGATTCGCCCATGGCCTGCAACTCGGTCGCTAAGGTTATTTTATTTTGGTGACTCTCCCCTATTATCCTCGCAAATAGAAAGCGCAGTTCGCTATCTTCAGGCGATAATGCGGCGATCAGTCGCTCGTAACGCGAGATACGCTCATTGTTTACTTGTATCAGGTCATTTAAAACCTCGGCGGCAGTTTGCTCTTTCATGGTTAGGTGCGGGTAGGCGAAAGCCATTATATAAATATAATTCTTTTTCTTATTCAGCACTAAGGGTTTCTAACCCGGAGGCAAAACCGATTTAAGTCAATTGGATGTTTTTGTAGCGACAGAATCGGCAGGTATTGCCAGGTTAAGTTTTGTTTCTTTTACTACTGAATTAAAATGCGTGGTCGCAATGGCAATGTTTTTTTTGATAGAATCGTATTGCGATCTGAATTCAAGTATTAGCGGCGCAGAACGCCATTTTGGAGTTTCACCTAACTGGACGAAAATTTGCTGAATGCCCCCATCGATTTTTTTCTGATAGTTTACAAAACTTAAAATGTCTTTCCGGGTGGTGACCGGTTTGCGAAAGTCCAGGCTAACTACCGGTTGCCGCTCCAGGAGGTCAGGTACTTTGTTCGTACGGATTTGCGGATCTACCGAAACATTAGAAATCAGTTCCATCGCCAGATCGCCCATTTGTTGGTACCTGAGCTCCAGGGTATCGTAGGCCCGTATAACCGGTTCGATCGGGACAATATCCGGTTCATCAGAACAATGAGTACAAAAGATTGCAGTAGCAATGAGAGCGAATAAACGAAGATTCATAACAGTTCTTGGGGAATGAGGCTTTAACTTGCTAAAGATCACACATTTTAGCAGATCTTTCTATATTTGAATCTCATATTAAACTGAAGATCGCGGAATAGTTAACCCTATCCGCTATATTAAACCCATGAAGCGTACTATTATTTTTCTCGCAATTATCTCCGCAGGTTTCAGCGCAGCGGCTCAGTCAGCACCAGGTCCGGTTAAGAATGGTAATCCTGTTTTTCCCGGATGGTATGCGGATCCTGAAGGCATCATCTTCGATAAAACAGTTTGGATCTACCCTACTTTTTCGGCACGTTATGAAAAACAGGTTTTTTTCGATGCCTTTTCTTCAAAAGACATGGTGACCTGGAAAAAACACGAACATATTCTTGATACCGCAAATGTAAAATGGGCAAAAAAAGCCGTCTGGGCTCCATCGATTATCAGAAAAGACAAAAAGTACTTTTTATTCTTCGGTGCAAATGATATTCAGAGCGACAATGAATATGGAGGAATCGGATTGGCGGTTTCCGATAAACCGGAAGGACCGTTCAAAGATTACCTGGGCAAACCATTGATAGACAAATTTCATAATGGTGCCCAGCCAATAGATCAGTTTGTATTTCGTGATAAAGATGGTAAGCATTACCTGATTTATGGTGGTTGGAGACATTGCAATATTGCGCAGCTTAAGGATGACTTCACGGGTTTTATTCCTTTTGAGGATGGAACAACTTTCCGGGAAATTACACCGGAGAAATATGTTGAAGGTCCGTTCATGTTTATCCGCAAAGGAAAATATTATTTTATGTGGTCAGAAGGTGGGTGGACCGGCCCTGATTATAGCGTGGCCTATGCTGTGGCGGATTCGCCGATGGGACCATGGAAAAGGGTTGGAAAAATTCTCCAGCAAAATCCCGAAATAGCGACCGGAGCAGGGCATCACTCTATTATAGGTGACCCCGCAAAAGATGAATGGTTTATTGTTTATCACCGCCGGCCACTGAATGAAAAAGACCGAAACAGCCGCGAAACCTGTATCGACCGGATGTACTTTGATGAGAACGGGATGATTAAACCTGTTGTTATAACCAGGGAAGGCGTGGGAAGAAAGTTATGAGTGATGAGTGATGAGTGAGTTATTAGTGAGTAGAAATCATGAGCGAGGGTTTTGTCTACGGAGGGTTTGTAAATGAACTGTGACAGAATATAGTTTTAATGGTATTTAAAAGAAGCGGTGTTGGCTCTTTACAAAAAGCAAGGCACCGCCTCTTTTTTACAATTACTTGTTTCTTTTTTAATTACTTGTTTCACTGGAATCGTGTTCTATTGATCTAAGTTTACTTCGCCTGCTTTTTAAAATGATAGTTTGCAAATTTTATAAAGTTATTCCAGTCAAAAGCGGTCATATTGTGCACTCCTTCGTGGTTATGATAACCTGTTTGAGTTTCAATAATCGCTTCATCAATCATTGGTGGATTTGCCGGAAAATTTGTTCTGATGCCGTACAACTGATAAACCGGCGCGGCGCTTTTTAGGGAAAGGAAAGTGCCGGCAGGATCCGCCCAAAGATCCTTAGTAGCATTGGTAACATAAAGAGGTCTTGGAGCAATCAAAGCAAGCAGCATGTGTTGGTCCACAGGCAAAGCCTCCTCATTGTCATTATACTTTTTATAGTTAGTGGTGAACCAATATGGGAAACTTGTGTTGATGCGGGCGATTGTTTCACCAAACTTGCGGCGTGCAATAGCTGCACCGGAATTACCCGAACAATTCGATACACAGAGGGCAAAACGTTTATCTTGAGCTGCCGCCCACAAAGATGCTTTACCTCCGCGTGAATGTCCCACTATCCCTACCCTTTTTGCATCGATTTGTTTATCTGTTTCAAGATAATCCATAACACGGCTTGCACCCCAGGCCCATGCCCCGATTGCACGCATACCATTGGCCGCGCTTAACTGTTCCGGGTATAAGCGCAGCAACCCGTTGGCAAAACTGTCTTTATTATCCGGTGCCAGATCACTTACATGAAAGGCAGCTATTGCATAACCGCTGTCAATAACCATTTCTGCGGGCCAGAATTCACTTTTAACTGCCCGTGTGGGGTCGGTGTTTTCTTTAGGACGATTGTTAATCAGTAAAAAGGCAGGCACCTTTTTGCCAATACGATTTGGCACAAACAAAACCAGGTTGATCTTTACAGATTTGTTATTGTCGGACACTTCAATAACAACTTCTTTCAATGTTGCCTTACCATCCATCGCTTTGTTATTCATACTGACTACCGAATACTTTATTTGGTCGTACGATTTTGGCATCTGCCCATACACGTTATCTTCGAACTGTTTAATAATCTCAGGTCTCCTTGTTTTTTCCCAGGTGTTTTTTTCATTAACTATTTTATTGCCGGTCGTTTTCAGCAGTTCAGGTAATTGATATTGCGGCACTTTAGATTCATCGTAGTTCGGTATAAAGTTGGCTTGTGCGTGAACGGTTGTGTTAAGAACCATTAAGATGATAACGATAACAATATTCTTCATAATGATTATTTGATGTTGCTTTTCAGTATTATTTGATAATTATTTGATGATTATTTGATGTTGCTTTTCAGTATTATTTTATGATTATTTGATGATAAAATTTACTGATCACCAGGTGATGATCTTGCTGATCACCAGGTGACGATGTTTTTATTGATAATCTGAAACCTATCATTCAGATTATTTAAAAGGGGGATACCCCGGGTTTTGCACTAAAGATTTGTTTACATCCCAGGCACCCTGTGGAATAGGTATTAGTATCGGTTGTTGTTTCAGCCATGGTTTTGTATCAACCTGGATTTTATCATAGTCAACCCGGTTTGCTTTAATGAAATCCATAAAACGTCCTCTGTGGTTAAGATCCGAAAAAGCCCCTGCTGGCTCCCACACAAACTCCATGCGTCTTTCATAAAAGATCGCATCGAGCACTTTGTCTTTTGCAAGCGCCAGGGATAAATCTTCCAGTCCTGCACGCTTCCGCAACAGGTTAACCTGCTTCATGGCATCTGAAGAGCGGTTCATTTCGTTAAGAGCCTCAGCATAATTCAACAACACTTCAGCATAGCGCAATATCGGCGCATTGATACCTGAACCAACCAAAGAAGCTTCCTGCCAATACTTGGTTACTATATAGCCGGTTTTTGTGTAAGAATTTGGAAACGTGAGCGGCATCACAAACCCGGTCATTTCCTGGTGGGCTTCACCAGGTCCGATGATCACGCCCCAATAACGTTTGTCTTTTATCCGGCCGGTAAGATCACGCTCAAAAGCGTTAATCCAGGCAGTTTGCGGCACAAAATTACTATTTGCTCCCCGGCCTATATACTGTGCAGGTGCACCCCTTGGACCGGACCTAGTATCAAGCGCGCCGCCTTCACTACCATTATTAACGGAACTATACTGTGTGGCAAACACAATTTCTTTATTGTGTTCATTGGCTTTTAAGAAGACGCTCCTGAAATCAGGAAGTAGATCATATGCCTTCAAAGCAACTATCTGTTCACTCGCGGTTAATGCTGCATCCCATTTTTGTTGCCAGAGATAGGCTTTAACAAGAAACGCGAGTGCTGCGCCTTTGGTTGCCCTTCCCAAATCAGCCGTGCCCGGCCAGGTTACGGGCAGAACCGCCGCAGCATCGTTAAGATCGGTTTCGATTTGCTTCCATACTTCAGCTGCAGTTGCACGTGGTACGTCAAGCTTTGAAGAAGCATTCAATTCTGTGGTCACCAGAGAAACGCCACCGAAATAATTCACAAGTTTATAATAATAAATGCCACGTAAATATTTGGCCTGTGCAATGATGCTTGCCTTTGCCTGTGCGGCCAGGTTCTCCATTTCGCCTACCCGGTCGATCACTACATTTGCCCGGCTTATGCCCTGATATAGCCCTGCATACAGCTGGGTGGTATAAGTATTATCAGCAGGCAGACTCAACATTTCCAACTGTACCCTTGGTGTATTCTGATCCTGTTCGTACAAGTCGCCGCTCATTGTCCAGTCCATGTTGGCCGCGTCGATTAGATTGCCAAAGGTTGCTTCCGGTTGCAGTTGTGCGTACACTCCAATCAGGGCTGATTGTGCATCAGATTCTGTTTTAAAAAAGTTTGCATTGGTAAGAACATCGGTTGGCTGCAAATCAAGATATTTTTTGCCGCAGGAAGCAATGAATATCACTAACAATACAGGGATATATCTGGTTACTAATTTCATGTGTTTCTGATTGATTGATTAAAAATTGAGGCTGATTCCACCGCTGTAAGTGCGGGGTTGCGGATAAATACCAGTATCAATGCCAGAGTTCATAGGATTGGTACTTCCAATTTCCGGATCAAATCCCTTATAACTTGTAAAGGTCACCAGGTTTTGTGCATTAACATAAACCCTGACACTTTTGAAGGCGTTGCCGGTAACTCTCCGCAATACATCAAATGGAATATTATAGCCGATCACCAGATTACGTAGTCTTAAGAAATCTCCATCTTCAACAAAGAATGAAGAAGCGTTTGAATAGTTACCGTTGGCGTCAGTATACTTCAAACCCGGCTGATCATTAACGCCACTTCCGGGTGTCCAGTGATTCAAAATGTCCTTAACACCATTGATAATTCCATTCCCGTTGAAATATTTCATTTGGTAGTTGGTAACCTTGTTTGCCCGGTATATCTGGCTTCCCGAAACACCCTGGAACATGACATTCAGATCAAAACCCTTATATGAAAAATCAGCGTTGAGACCATAAGTAAAATCCGGCCAGGGTTTGCCTATTTTCACTTTGTCAGCATCTGTCAAAACACCATCGCTGTTTACATCGTGGTAGATAAAATCACCTGCAATAGCATTAGGCTGTAGTTTTTTGTTTATGTCGGCATCAACCTGGTAAACCCCATCAACAACGTATCCGCGAAAGTAACCGATAGGCTCCCCTTCTTTGGTATAAGTCATGGTCATACTTGAACCTGGAAGTGTGGGACCGACAATCGGTTGTCCTACGCCAAGACTTGTCACTTTATTAGAGAGTGTTGCAATATTACCACTCAGGTTGAAACGGAACCCGTTAATCGATGTGCGATATCCAAGTAAAAATTCCCATCCTTTGTTCTCCACCCTTCCACCGTTTACTGTTGGTGAATTCTGAAAGCCGGCTTCCAGTGAAACTGGCAAGCTTATCAACATCCCGACGGTAGTCTTTTTATAATAGTCAGCTGTGAGGTAAAGTTTGTCTTCAAAAAAAGAAACATCTGCACCGATATCAATTTGTTCGGTAGTTTCCCATTTCAGATCAGGATTACCTGGTCTTACTATGGTTGAACCTATAGCAATTGTTTGATTACCGGGACCGAGAGTGTAATTGTCAACTGCGGTTCCGCTTCGGATGGTACTGAGATAACCAAAAGCCGGGATATTATCGTTTCCTACACGTCCCCAGCTTCCGCGAAATTTGAAATCGCTGATTATATGTCTCAGCGGTGCCATGAAGGACTCTTCTGATATGCGCCATCCCGCCGATACTGCCGGGAAATAACCCCATTTGTTATTCGGTCCGAAGTTGGATGAACCGTCTCTGCGAAGGCTCGCAGAAAGAAGGTACATACCGTTGAGTGAATAATCGATTCGTCCGAAATAAGAAGCCAGCGTTGAATTACTGTTCGATCCGCTTGTATTTCTCAGGCTAACATCACTGGCATTGATTACCTGTAACTCCTCACTCAGATAATCGTTACCAGTTGCAGAGATCCAATTATATCTAAACTTCTGGGAAGTTTGCCCGATAACGGCGCTGAGGGAATGACCGCCAAATTTTTTTGAATAGGAAAGGGTATTATCAAGTAACCAGTTAAAACGATTATCGTAATTCTCAGAAAGCGTAGCGCGCGGAACTATATAAAACCCACGCTGCAGTTTTCCCTGCCATGAACTGGTACGTGTGAAATTACCGTCTATACCAAGACTGCTTCTGAATTTAAGTCCTGAGATAATTTCAAGTTCGCCGAATACATTACCATAGATCCTGCTATTGTTTAACTTATTATCGATGGTATTTGCTCTTAATATTGGATTATCTCCATCTTTGGTATAATAAAGACCATCGCCGAAATAATTAGAATCACGGTTCAATGTGGGGAAAAATTGCTGAGCAAGGTTAAAAATTCCGCCCTGCATTGCATCGCTGTTCTGACCTTTGGATTCCGTACTTGCGAATGCCAGTGATCCGCCAAAGTTGAGCCGGCTTCCCACTTTGAGGTCAATGGTAGCTCTCCCGGTATAACGTTTATACCAGGTTTCAATCATCGTTCCCATCTGGTCGTTATACCCGAGCGACAGCCTGGCCTTCAGACTTTTGGTGCCTCCGGAAACGCTGAAATCATAATTCTGGAATGGCGCATCGTGAAAAACTTCATCAATCATATTGCTTCCTTCGCCTAATGATTTTGGATTGGCCCACTGAGGATTTGGCGTCAATCCGGAATTCACATAAAGTTCATTTGCCATGGTTGCGAATTCTTCGGCATTCAGAAACGCAGGTTTTTGCCAAAGTTGAGCGAAGCCTGTCGATGCATTCAGTGTAACAGTACCGCCGCCTTCTTTTCCACGTTTCGTAGTAACAAGAATAACGCCGTTTGCACCACGTGATCCATAGATTGCAGCCGAAGCAGCATCTTTTAATACGTCAACTGATTCGATATCATTCGGATTGATGATTGACAGTGGGTCTATGTTATAAGAACTCCCAGGAACACTCATGCCGTCACCCCCCATCAGCACACCATCAACTACATATAATGGCTGATTGTTACCCGTAGTACCTACACCTCTTATACGTACTGAACTGGCTCCACCTGGCGCGCCGCTTGTCTGGCTAATAAATACTCCAGGCACTTTACCCTGCATGGCTGCTGTGAAGTTGCTTGAAGGTACTTTTTGAAGTTCGCCGCCACTCACTGATGAAACAGATCCGGTTAGATCGCGTTTTCGTTTAGTGCCATATCCAACAACCACTACCTGGTCAAGCGAGGCATTTGCTGATTCAACCATTTTGACAGCCAATGAAAGTGTGATGCCGGGCTGAATGGTATAACCCGAAAAAGTCTGGCCATCATACCCGATAGAAGAAAAACTGAAACTGTAAGGCCCTCCGGGAGCAATGTTTGAAAAGGTAAACATACCAATGCTATCGGTAGAAGTACCGGTAGTAAAGTTATCCTTTGTGTTCCGGATCACTACGCTTACACCGGCAAGAGGGCTGCCAGTGCTGTTTTGAACCTTTCCTTTTACAAGGCTGGTTGTCTGTGCTTTTAGCGTTGCGGGGCTGACGAAGAGAATAGACAGGGCAATAAGAGCCATGCCTGATCTAAAAACCTTAAATCTCATTTAGCTGATTTTAGTCTGGTTAAAAAACTACATGAAGTTTATTTCATGCAAAAACAATAGGTATGTTTAGGGCTGTTGCCGGTAATATCGGCTTACGACAATACTGTTGAATCCGATAAGATAAAAGTTCTTCATATTTAAAATTAAGAAGTAGTTGTTCTGACTGGTATGCGGGAAACATTGGCCGAATGCCAAATATAATGTTCAACCCAGTCATGATAATATTCAACCCAGTCATGAGCTGGAGCGAACTACAAATGCATGAACCTTAATTGCATCATGACTATCAAAATATTGCTACTAATCAGAACCTTAACCTGGTATATTTTTTATTACAATCATCTTAAATATCAAGTCGCTACTTTTCTATAATAAAACTGCTTTCGCGTTTAGTTACTTTCAGATCATTGATTTCCGCAATCTCTCTTAATATTTTTTCCAACGAATCGGCATTATTAAATCTGCCAATAAAATACAGATTGCTAATATCAGCTTTCGAAAAACTGATTTTTACATTGTATAGTTTTTCCAACCTTGCAAAAACCTGCGGCAGCGACTGATTATTGAACATATACCAGGAGCCTTCACCTGTTCTCGGAATTGAAGGATCATCGAACGGTAATTGTTGAATCGGAGCGGTTGTTGTCTGCTTTTTTTCACTGATTTTTCGCACGGAAGCCGTAATTCCACCCTTTCTATAAACCAGTTCTTCACCAGGCGACAAATAGTAAGCTTTTTGCATCTTTTTAGCTGCGGTATTAGTGGATTGAATTACCACTTTCCCTTCGAACAGTTGTATCGTGATGTTTTCCGAAGCTTTATAACTGGCTACAGAAAACCTGGTTCCAAGGGCTGTAGTGCTCAGTTGATCGCTATAGACAATAAATGCTTTTGAAGTATCTTTTGTCACCGCAAATTCAGCTTTTCCTACCAGGGTAAATTCTCTTTTGTTATTAATAAATGGTTCCTGAAATTCCAGTGCACTGTTATTCGACAATAATACTGTCGATCCATCAGGCAGAGCCAATTGCTTTGTTTGGCCTGAAGTATTTTCTTCATGTCGCAGAACACTTGCCAACACATCCAAAGTGGCCGGCTTATCCCTGGTAAGATCACCGGTATTGCGTATTCCATTGCCTTCCCAAAAATAAGCTACGACTATTATGCCGATCAAAGAAGCTGCAACCACGGATGCTACCAGTATCCTGTACAAAGAACTTTTTCGCCCATTTACTTCATCTTCTTTCTTGTCTGACCCGTCAACTTTAGGGCCTGCATAAAAATCAACAGCAGCAGGCTCCTGCTTAATCTTCGCACGAAGCAATAACCATCCGGCGTCTACATCTGTTCCGGCGATTATTTCCCTGGCTGAAACCAGGATCCATGCACTTTGAAGTTGCTCAAAATATGCACGATTTTCGCTATTATCATTTATCCAATTAATTATAGTCTTGTCTTCTTCTGTTGTTGTTTCATCTGATAAAAAGCGAATAATTAATTCGTCGAATTGAGATTCATTTTGCATGGCCTTGTTATTATTAAGACGATCAACCAATTCTTTACCCTTACACGGATAATTTTATTTTTTTAGCTGCAGTAGTATAGCAATAAACGCAATGTATAAAACCCGATATTTTGAAAGCTTATTCCTCATCCTTGCTAAAGCACGGCTCATTTGCGTCTCCACCGTTTTTACAGAAATATTCAAAGCTTCAGCAACAACAGCGTATTTCATTCCTTCAACCTTACACAGTGTAAATATTGTACGCATTTGTTCGGGGAGTTCAGACATGGCAGCATCGATCGCGATATTCAATTCTTTGAAATCGAGATTTTCATAGCTATCATTTATGATTCCTGGTTCTCCCACAGCTAACAAGTGCTTTTCCTTTCTTGTCTTTACTTTCTGATGTTTAATGATATCGAGGCTGCTGTTAGCTACTGTTTTATACAAATAAGATTTTGCTGCGTTTGATGAAGACAGGTTGCCACGCGACTCCCAGAACTTCAGAAAAGCCGATTGCACGGTATCCCTCGCCACCTCGGCAGGTAATCCAAATTTTATTTCACAATAAGCACAAAGGGGCGCAAAGTTCTGCCGGAACAGGTCTTCGAAACCTGCCTCGTCTATGGTGACAGCAGCTGTATAAGGAACATTGTCCAAGATCGTTACTAAATCAGAGCCCATTAAAATCATTTTCTTCTACCCCATTGAGTGAGGTGCATCATCATCCCGATTTCTGGAGACAGCAACCGAAAGATATAAAATAAAAAAGGTGTTTAGACATACGACATTGCTGCTTTTACGGCATTCAGGAATACCGGGACTTTTTGGAAGGGGTCACCGGCACCAAGGGTTTCTATGGGAAGATAGCCGCGATATGAAGATGAGTTGATTATCTTGAATAGCCTGTTAAGATCAGTTGCCTGTTCCTGGCCTTTGATAAACATTTTTTCTTTTATCTGCCAGTTTACAGCGTATGGTATCGATTTCACAATGTCATTAAAAGGATCGTCACCCCGGTAACTTCCTATGTCGAGCACCAGCCCAAGCCAGGGCGAATTGACGGCTTTCAAAATTTCAATAGCTTCATCTGAGATCCTGATAAAATCATGATGGTTTTGAATAGCCAGGACGACCCCGTATGACTTTGCCTTTTCAAGACATTGTTGAATATGTTCAACAACCATTTGGGTATATTTTGGCCGCAGCTCCTTGCTTGGATACTGTAATCCTGTAAATATTCGTAGAACCGGAGCGCCTAGTTTTGCTGCCACTTCTATCCAAGCCTTCACCGTGTCAACATGCAACAGCCTTAGCTTCGGATCCTCGTTGGTAAAATCATTCCTGACACCTGTTCCACTTATAGCAATACCATGCGCAAGAGCTTTCCGTTTAAAACTGAAGATTGTCTCATCTGTTGGAATAACAGGATAACCCTTGAAATAATATCCGGTCATATCAATAGCATCAAAACCCTGTTCAGCACAAAACTGAAGTAGTTCCTCGGGTTTCAGGCTTCCCTTCATCAGGGGATCGTTGAATGAGTACGCATTGAGACTCGTTTTCAGGCCACGGGATAATAAACCTGGGGTGTCAGTGGACTGAGCTTTGGCGTTTGCAAAAGCAATAGCTGGCTGCCCAAAAACAGGAACGGCCGTAGCTGCCAGCAATTGTTGCAGAAATTTTGATCGTTTCATATGCAATTCGTTTACCTGCCCTATCAAGACAATATGGCACAGGTATTTTTACCTGAAATTTACGGTATAAAAACCCTGTTCAACCAATTAAATACAGCGTATTATTGTATCGGTTTTTCATAGGATATTGGATTTAAACCGGGGTTGAATTTCTATTCAGACCCCTTTTTTATTTTACAAAAAGCCGCAATTCAACTGCCTATTTATGAAAACCATTTTCACATAGCATTTTCACATATTTAAGTTATTAGCCCGTTCCAGGATTGTTGACCTCCCAGGTTACAGATCAGTATTGTAATTTCTTTACGCCGGTCAGTATGGTAATTTCTTTACGCCGGCAGATTTTGATGGGTGATAGATTGATTTTGCATGGCTCAAAACGGTTGCCTTATCAAGTGTCATAGGTTTCAGCTGCTGTTTCTGAAACATCTCCATCTGGTCTTTATAATGTGGCGAGCCTGGTTTTGATGAAGCTCCGAATGTGTTGATCGATTCAATAATTGGCAAACCGTTTTTTGGATAACGCACAAAACAGATATAAGCATCACCCGAAATAACCCGTCTTAAGCCATGTTTATATGGAACACTGTATTCTGCAGTGAGCACATCGGGTAATCCCCAGGATGGCCTGGCATCATCACCACGTACAAGTTTTTGAAGGTCGCCCAGCGTTATATCAGTTCGCTTGAAATATTTAATCATATAATCATGCACATACTGAAATGTTTGTACAGCTTCCGCTTTTGTAATATCTCTTGAATCTGTACCCAGCAACTTCTTTGACAGGAAATCATAGATCAGCAAAAATACCGCAGCGCCCTTGCTGTCGGTTACTGCCTTATGGTCCCAGCTCTGCAAAGTTTCGACGATTGACCGGAGTTTCGGATAGTCCGTCGCCTTTAGATAAATCAGGCTGTCCAGTCCATAAGGAAATTCCAGCGTCTCCGGTAATTGCTGATCGTATTTTATTCTTTTGAGCGTTTCATAATCGATCTTGTCTATGCCATTCATCAACTCTCCTACCCTGATGCTTCGATTGTTATTGAAGGTTTCAAAACCATCTTTTCTATCAAAAGTATTTCCGTTAAGGTTGAATTGTTTTTCTGTAGCGAGAAAAGGTGAATGATTAGTATTGAATAACCATCCGGATCCCGGATTAAGATACTGTGGCAAAGCTTTAACAGGTTTAAATTCTGTCCACAATGTTTTGGAAGTATTACCGGGCAAAGTTGTTTTCCAGTTATAGGCGTTATCCGGATTTCTTACCGGCATCTTTCCGTTGCTGATATAAAAAATGGTGTCGTAACGGTCAGCATACATGATATTAAACATCGGCAAGCTGGTCATACTAAGCGCCTTGTAGAACTCCGAAAAGTTCTTCGCTTTGTTCATGCGAAACCATTGTTCAAGGCCTTTGCAATCCATGTTAGCGGGAAGCCTCATGGAGAATACACCTTTGTCAGTTTTAACGGTAGCCCCGTATTTACTCCAGTAAACTTTCCGGCCTACTTTGACGGGAACACCTTTAACCTCCAGGCTAATCTTTTTTTCCTCCAGCGTCAACCATTCGTTGTCAAATTTGTATTGATTTTTATTTGCCGGATTCATCTGGAGCTGAAACACATCAATTTTGTCCTGGTAGTTTACTGTATGTGCCCAGCCCAGGTTTTCATTGGTGCCATGAAATATCAGGCATCCTCCCGGAAACAATCCCCCGAGCATATTCCAGCCTTCTTCACTGTTAAGATGAGCCTCATAAAATGCTGTAGGTCCTTCAATCGGCTGATGCGCATTGATCGCAAGAAAAGCTTCGCCTGTAGTTGTTCTTTTTGGATGAAAAACAAATGCGTTTGATCCTTCCCCGCTTAAGCCCGGAAGTATTTTTATCTTGCCGCCAAGAATCTGTGGAAGCACCTTATCTACTCCACAAAATATACTGGTGGAAAAAACAACAGCAGTCAGGTATTCTTTTTCATTAAAAGGAAAGGCTTTTTTGTATTTGATTTCTTTGGGATGAGCTTTTGCATAGGCGTTGAGACCCTCTACATATCCTTTCATCACCGCAATAAAATCTGCACCCATAGTGCCCCATTGTTCATCTACCAGTTGACGGCATCTCAATAAGTTTACCACATAGTCAGCTTCTGCTCCTTTCTTCCCCATAGCTGTCCCGAGTTTTGCTTTACCCATAAGCACCACGAGCTGCAGGGTAGCAAAATCATCTTCAGCATGAGCCCAGGCAAGTCCATATGCAACCTCTGCGTCGGTGGGAGCAAAAATATGGGGAACACCGAAGCTGTCCCGGGCAATTTGAATACGTTCAGGATTTATTTGTGCCTGTGTTTCCAGACTGAAGAAAATAACGACTAAAACAATGAATTTCATCCGTGTAAAGTAGGTCAAAATGTGGTTCCCTGGTAATCCTGGAGCCGAATTCGGGGGTTGGCACGTTTTTTAACTAAATTTTCATAACCCGGGGCTTACTTCACACGTATTTAAAGCATCTAATAATAAAGAAAGCAGGTGTTAGAATTAGTGAGGCTTATACATACAAATTTTAAAGTCATGGAAGAACAATCAACGCAACAGGAGGTTTTGTTATTAACGGGAACCAGTTTTTCGTCAAGACAGCGCATTGAAAATGAAGGATCCGAAAGAAGTCGTAACCTGGATGAAACTGCCAAACTTGAAGAAGCATGTTGGAATGGTCTCCTACCGGCCATGTTACCTGAAATCTGTGGAGTTAGCGACAAGCCGGTATTTATCTGGAAAATCCGCGAAGGTGCTGCGTTTCTGGAAGTTGAAATAAGCGACATTCCGCGTGATTTGGATCCTTACTATTCCCTGGATCCATATGCATACGCAATGACCCGCAATTACAATTAACAGTCAGCTAATTAATCTGCCTATCAAATCGGCCTGTCAAATCGACCTATTGAATCGACCGATTAAAGTGACTTTGTTGAAGAAATATTGTTAACGCGACTTGTTAACGCAACTTATTAACGCAACTTATTAAGCAACTTATTAAGCAACTTATTAAGCAAACTAACAAAATCGAGTTGTTGTAACAAAATTTTAAGGCGATACTACATTCTCAAAGCTCTGACCGGGGCTTTTTTTATTTCCCGGGCTTAACCACCTGGGCCCCCGGATTTTAAATCGCTAATTATCTTTCAATTATGAGTGATGAAACCTTTCATAACTCACAACTCAACTCACCACTTACACACTCACCACTTACCACTCACCACTCATCTTACAAAGCTCCGGATATCCTGAACACCCAGGCGTCGTTCGAAAGGTTTTGAGCAGGGCCCACGGCCGGCATGATGATCGTTAGCTTATTGCCTGAATAAGAAAACTTAACCGGACCATTATAGCCTAACAATTTAACCGAAGCAGGCTTTTTAACTCCATCAACAATTAATGGTTTGTTTTCCGCAGCTACAACCATAGCAAATAAATCTTTGCCTTTGGTTGAATAAAATAAATTCGTTTCCTTTTTGATAGGTGGGGCTGCAGCCCAGGCGTGACTTCCATAGATAGC